>JAKMGV010000002.1 GCA_022424725.1 Paracoccaceae bacterium | reverse complement strand
CCAAGACGTCACATTGCGGTTTTCGGCACTAGATCAGCGCCAGACACCCGAATTGTTCGGTAAGGTTGTAAAGGTTTCCGCGGACGCTTTTGTGGATGAAACCACGCGCGCCACCTATTACCGTGCTGAAATCATATTAAACGATGGTCAAATTGATCGACTATTTCGCAAAAGCATTCCGAGAGGGATAAAGCCCCTTTTCACACAATTTTTTTCACGATAGCGTCGCGGCAAACAAAATAAGGATACGAAGAAATGAGTGGGAACTACGAAGCGAAATTGGCCGATATGGGAATTACTCTTCCTGCGGCGCCCGCACCTGCGGCAAAATATGTGCCCTTTGTTGTGATTGGGGACATGGTTTATGTATCTGGGCAAATTTCCCAAGACGCAGGTGGCCTGATCAAAGGCAAGTTGGGCGACGATATGGAAACAGAGGCGGGTGCAGCGGCCGCGCGGACCTGTGCACTGGGATTGATGGCGCAGCTAAAGGCCGCCTGTGATGGTGATTTGGACCGCCTTGTGCGCGTCGTGAAATTGACAGGGTTTGTCAATTCCACACCCGATTTCACAGAACAACCCCAAGTCATCAATGGCGCGTCCAATCTGTTGGGGGATGTGTTTGGCGATGCAGGGGCGCATGCGCGTTCCGCCGTTTCCGCCGCGGCATTGCCATTGGGTGTTACTGTTGAAATCGAAGGCATTTTTCAGATCAAATAATGCCCGCACTGGACCCTGCGTTTTTGAAAACACCTATCGCGCATCGTGCATTGCATGATGCGTCGCAGGGTATTTACGAAAACTGTCGATCCGCCATTATTGCCGCAATCGAACAAGGGTATGCCATAGAAATTGATTCACAACTGTCCTCGGATGGTCGCGCGATAGTGTTTCATGATGATAGGCTTGATCGCCTAACAGATAAGCGTGGGGATGTCTCCGATTATACTGCGGCCGAGTTGTCACAGATTAAGGTGGGCAGCGGACAGGACGTGATCGAACCGCTTGAGGATATTTTGCGTCTGATCGATGGACGTGTCCCTCTGTTGATCGAGTTAAAAGATCAAGGCCGAAAACTTTCACAAACCGACGGTCGATTAGAGCAGGCAACGGTTAACGCGCTGTCCCTTTATCAGGGCGCAGTTGCGGTCATGAGCTTTAATCCACACATGATCGAAAACCTCGCTAAACTATCGTCTGACCTGCCACTGGGATTGACCACAGGCAGCTTTATGGACCCCAGCTGGGGCATTGATGCTGAGCGTATCGCGCATTTATCCCAGATCACAGATTTTGATCCCAAACGGCACAGTTTCGTTTCGCATTTTGCGCTGGAATTGGCAGCACCCTGCATCCAAACACTTAAGGAACAGGGGACCGTGATTTTCACCTGGACCATCCGCAGCCCAGAGGCCGAGGCCATTGCAAGGCAGACTGTCGATAACATCACATTCGAAAGCTATTTGGCCGTGCATCCTTGAATTTTGAAGCCCAAAGATCACTTCATGATCATGGAAGGAAAGCAGATGAGCAATCGCGACATTTCGGTTGAAATCATTGGGTCCCTTTCTGCGATCAACGCTCAGGATTGGGATGCCTGCGCCGATCCTGATCCCACCTCTGACCGACCGCTTGACCCGTTTACAACCTACCGCTTTTTGCGCGCCCTTGAGGATAGCGGATCGGTAGGTGACGGAACGGGATGGCAACCGTTATATATGGTTGCGCGTGATCAGAAGCAGATCATCGGAACAGCGCCGATGTATTTGAAATCCCATTCACAGGGCGAATATATTTTCGATCACAACTGGGCACATGCCTATGAACGCGCAGGCGGGCGGTATTACCCAAAACTGCAAATCGCGGCCCCCTTTACCCCTGCCACGGGGCGGCGATTTTTGACAAAATCTGAACACCACGAAACCGCCTATCGTGCGTTGATCGAAGGGGCATGCCAGTTTGCGCAAAAGAACCAAATTTCATCCCTGCACGCGACATTCTGCACGCAGGACGAATATGAAATGGGTAGTAAGCTTGGCCTACTTCGGCGCGAAACACAGCAGTTTCATTGGTATAATCAGGGGTTCAACACCTTTGATGATTTCTTAGGCGCACTTGCATCGCGTAAACGCAAAAACATTCGCAAAGAACGCGCAACCGCCCAATCATTTGGCGGGCGTATTTTGCAATTAACAGGTGATCAGATTGAGCCGCATCATTGGGATGTCTTTTGGCGATTTTATCAGGATACGGGTGCGCGCAAATGGGGCACACCCTATCTGACGCGTGAATTTTTTGACGAAATCCAAGAAACGATGCGTGATGATTTGTTGCTGGTTCTGGCAGAAAATGATCAAGGCTACGTCGCTGGTGCCCTGAACTTCATCGGACGTGATGCGCTTTACGGACGTTACTGGGGATGTGTCGAGGATCACCCCTGTCTGCATTTTGAATTATGCTACTATCAGGCCATTGATTTCGCGATTGAACGAGGCCTTTCACGGGTTGAGGCCGGCGCACAAGGCGAACACAAATTGGCACGTGGATACATGCCGTCCACAACGCATTCCCTGCATTGGGTAAATGACCCAGGATTTGATCGTGCGGTCCGTGAATATTTGGTTGCCGAACGTGACGCCAACCAACAGGATATTGAAATTCTAACAAGCTATGGGCCGTTCCGTCGGGACCCACCCGAGGAAACGGAGTAACGTTAGATTTGTTCCAGTAATGCTTCACCACCAGATAAATCACAGACACCTGTGCCAACCTCTGGTGCGTAAACCTGAACAACTCCGTCAACGACATACATTGCAAACCGTTTTGCGCGGTCAATCAAACCAACGGGTGGCGCGGTAAAATCCATGCCAATCGCTTTGGTAAAGGCGCTTTCGGCATCGGCCAACATTGTGATCCCTGCCTTGGTTGCGCCCGTCGCTTCGCCCCATGCATGCATCACGTGCGGATCATTCACAGAAATACAAATGATTTCGTCCACGCCCTTGGCTGCAAACGCATCTTTGGTTCGAATAAAACTTGGGACATGTGCGGATGAACACGTCGGCGTAAATGCACCTGGAACTGCAAAAATAATTACTTTCCGGCCCTTCGTCTTATTGGCCAATGAAACCGAATGGATCCCATCTGCATCTTTCATCAAAAGAGTTGCATCGGGCAGGGTTGTACCAGTGGAAATCTCCATGAAAATTGTCCTTTCTCAATTGCGTTTCGTAATGTGATTGCGATAGGTTTAGCGTGTTTAAAATTTTCGGCCATAGGAAAATCAAAATGTCGGGCACAATAATTATCGGCGCAGGCCAAGCAGGATCAGCAGTGGCCGCAAAACTGCGCAATTTAGGGTACGAAGGTAACATCTCGCTGATCGGTGCGGAAACTGCCCCACCCTATCAACGCCCGCCATTGTCCAAAAAATATATGCTGGGCGAAATGGAGTTAGAGCGTCTTTACCTGCGCCCGATTGATTTTTACGAAACAAACAACATTGCCCTTCGGCTGGGCACCAAAGTTGATTCAATCGACACTACAGAACAATCAATTTCGGTTCAGGGGGAAACGCTTTCTTACGACAACCTGATCCTGACAACTGGATCATGGCCACGCAGATTACCTGCAAAAATTGGCGGTGATTTGGCAGGGGTGTATTCCATGCGCGATCTGACCGATGCCGATGCAATGGCAAACGAATTCCAAGAGGGGCGGCGCACCCTGATTATCGGGGGTGGTTATATCGGGTTAGAGGCCGCAGCCGTCGCCGCAAAAAAACGTGTGAACGTCACCTTGGTGGAAATGGCAGACCGCATTTTACGACGCGTCGCCGCCCCCCAAACCTCGGATTATTTTCGCGCGGCGCATACGGCGCAAGGTGTCGATATTCGCGAAGGCGTTGGTTTGGATCACCTGATCGAACGCGATGGACGCGTGGGTGCCGCCAAACTTAGTGACGGTAGCGAAATCGAAATTGATTTTGCCATTGTTGGCGTTGGTATTTTCCCCGCATCTGAATTGGCAGAAGCCGCAGGCATCACATTAGAAAATGGCATCAAGGTTGACGAATTTGGTCGCACTTCCGCACCCAATGTCTATGCCGCAGGTGATTGCGCATCCCTGCCGTACAAGGGCGAACGCATTCGCCTTGAAAGCGTTCAAAATGCAATCGATCAGTCAGAAAATGTTGCGGCAAATATCATGGGCCAAAACATTCCGTATATTCCAATGCCGTGGTTCTGGTCAGATCAGTACGACATCAAATTGCAAATCGCGGGACTAAATCGCGGATATGACGCCGTGTATGAACGCCGTGATGCAGACAGCGATGCGCAGTCATTTTGGTACTATCAGGGCGATACATTGTTGGCGGTTGATGCCATCAATGATTCACGCGCCTATATGGTTGGCAAGCGCCTGATTGAGATGGGGAAATCCCCCACCCCACAAGAGGCGATGGATCCTGAAACCAACCTAAAAGCACTGCTGAAAAAGTGAGGATCATCGCAGGAGATTTTCGTGGTCGCGCCCTTGCCTCGGTCGGCAAAGGGGATCAAGCTGCGCACTTGCGCCCCACAACGGATCGTGTCCGCGAAAGCCTGTTTAACATTATTGGATCAGGCCGATTTGACGACCCCATCACCGATGCTCGGGTTCTAGATCTATTTGCTGGCACAGGCGCACTCGGGCTAGAGGCAATGTCACGCGGTGCAGATCAACTGTGCTGTGTTGAAATGGGCAGCAAATCCCTCAGCATCCTGCGAAAAAATATTGAAATTTGCGGTGTGTCCGAACGCACGCAGGTGAAAAAGATGGACGCAACACGTCTGCCGAAATGCGAAGCAGCGCCCTATTCGCTGATCTTTCTTGACCCGCCGTATAGAAAAGGGTTGGGGGAAAAGGCACTGCAATGTGCCGCGCGCCAAGGTTGGATCGCAGAGAACGCTCTTGTCATCTGGGAAGAAGGATCGGATGTTTCTCCACCCGATGGGTTTAGCGTTCTGGATCAGCGCACATTTGGTGACACGCAGGCCACGTTTTTGCGTTACGCCGTGTAAGTTGGATGAAATTTGCCCGCAGGGGACAGAGTAAAGATTTCAAAACCATCTGCGGTCACACCAATCGAATGTTCAAACTGTGCAGACAGGGACCGATCACGCGTCACCGCTGTCCAATCATCGGCCAGAATTTTTGTTTCTGGGCGACCCAAATTCACCATGGGTTCAATGGTGAAAAACATGCCCTCTTCCAACACAGGACCCGTACCCGCACGTCCATAGTGCAACACATTCGGCGCGGCGTGAAACACCTTGCCCAGACCATGACCACAAAAATCACGGACAACCGACATGCGGTTTCCTTCGACATAGGATTGGATCGCATTCCCAATATCACCAAAGGTTGCGCCAGGGCGGACCATTTCGATGCCTTTGAACAGGGCGTCATGGGTCACTTCAATCAAACGTTCGGATTTACGAGGCAGCTTACCCGCGACATACATCCGTGATGTATCCCCATACCAACCATCAACAATCACGGTCACATCAATGTTTAGGATGTCCCCATCCGTGATTTTTTTGTCACCTGGAATACCATGACAGACGACGTGATTAACACTGATACAAGTGGCGTGTTGATACCCGCGATACCCAATCGTGGCCGAGGTCACGCCATATTCCGCAATTTTTTGTTCGACGAAATTATCAATTGCGGCTGTGGTTTGCCCCGGCTCGATAACCTCGATCACGTCGTCCAAAATTTTGGCTGCAACTGCCCCCGCCCTGCGCATACCTTCAAAATCTGAGGACGCATAGATATCAATACCGTCTTTGGTTTTGCGCATGCCGTTAAGTTTTGCCACGTTCGTGTCCGATCTGTCGATGTCTTGTGCTTACCTAGCGATCCGCTGAACGAAACGCAACTCTTGGGCCCAAGGTAATTCGGTAGGGTGAGATATCGGCGCGATAGGCGATCACTTCGACCCCCGCATGTTGTGCGGCGTCCAATGCAGAGGCATAGGTCGGATCAATGTCAGCGGCGATGGAAACCACATCACAATCGGTGCGGTTCACTAAATAAAACATCACCGCACGATGCCCTTGTTGAACCACTTTTGACAGTTCGTGCAAATGCTTGGTCCCACGGGCGGTCACACTATCTGGAAACTCGGCAGATCCAGTTTCACGGGATAGTGTCACGGATTTAACCTCGACAAATGTTTGTTGTTCTGACTGATCTGTCAGCAGAAAATCAATTCTACTTCCTTCGCCGTATTTGACCTCTGGGCGGAAATCCTGATTTGCAAATTCTGAAATTGCGTTATTTCCCAGTGCCTCTTTCACGATGCGATTGGCCTGAGCCGTATCAACCAACACCAGTCCGCCTGTGGTCAATTCCGCAATCCGCCATGCGAATTTCAGCTTTTTCTTGGGATCATCATTGGGCTCTACCCATGCAATGGTCCCGTCTTCCAGAAGTCCCTTCATGGATCCAGGATTCGCGCAATGTGCCGTGACCTCGCGTCCATCGGGCAACAAAACATCACTTAGAAAACGTTTGTACCTGCGGATCAGCTTTGCGCGGATTAAGGGTGATTGAAACTCCATCGAAACGGCCTATAGCTTGGTATGTGACTACGAAAGGAACGCTATATGACTAACCCGACCGCTGCAATGATCGTCATTGGGGATGAAATTCTATCGGGGCGGACGCGGGATGCGAATATGCATCACCTTGCAGGCGTTCTAACCGAACATGCGATTGATTTAAAAGAGGTCCGCGTAATTAGTGATGATCCCACTGCAATCACGTCAGCTGTATCTGCCATGTCAGATGCTTATACATATGTGTTCACCTCTGGCGGGATTGGTCCAACGCATGATGATATAACCGCCGATTGTGTGGCAGCGGCCTTTGATGATCACATCGATGTACGCCCAGATGCACGCAAACTGTTGGCGGATTACTACGCAGAAACGGGGCGCGAATTGAACGACCCGCGACTTCGTATGGCGCGCATTCCAGACAGTGCAACCTTGATCGAAAACCCCGTGTCCATCGCACCCGGGTTTGTGTTGAGAAACGTCCATGTGATGGCAGGTGTCCCATCGGTTTTTAAGGCAATGGTTCAAAGTGTTCTGCCCACGCTCACAGGTGGTGCCCCCCTGATCAGTGAAACGCACCGTTGCATGCGCGGTGAAGGCGACATTGCGGCCCCATTGGGTCAGATTGCAGATGAATTTCCAAACCTTTCTATCGGTTCATATCCCTTCCAACAGGATGGGGTTTATGGCACAAACATCGTTGTGCGGGGCACCGACCCTGCAGAGATCAAACGGGCCATAGAAAAGATAGCACATGCAGAAGCAAACTTGGGATGATTTCGGCGATATTCTAACCGCGCTTGACGCAACATGGCCTGCCGCGGCCCGTCAAACAATCGGTCCGTGGATCATCCGCGACGGTCAGGGTGGCGGCAAACGTGTATCAGCCGCGACACCAAATTCTGATTGGACGCAAGCAGACATTCAAACGGCAGAAGCGGCCATGAGAGATTTGGGGCAAACGCCCCTTTTCATGATCACTGATCAAGATCAGAATTTGGATCACGCACTGGCCAATGCAGGATATGACATCATTGATCCCGTGAATATATATTCCACCTCTGTTGATACCCTGACAACTGAGCGCCCACCCAAAGTATCCATGTTTTCGGTTTGGCCACCGCTTGCAATTGAAACCGACATGTGGGCCGAAGGGGGCATTTCAGACGCGCGTGTCAATGTCATGAAACGTGTTCAGGGCCCTAAAACATCTATTTTGGCGCGATGGAATGATCATCCCGCGGGGGTCGGCTTTGCAGCCGTTCATGGCAAAGATGCCTTTGTTCACGCCGTGGAAATACGCAACCATCAACGCCAACAGGGTGTGGCCAGTTGGTTGATGAAACAAGCCGCATTTTGGGCCGCAGAACAGGGGGCCAGTCGGCTGAACGTTGCCTGTACCAAGGCAAATGTGGCGGCCAACGCGCTTTATCGTTCCATCGGCATGAAAGTTGTGGGAGAGTACCATTATAGAATGAAAGGATAACGGATGAGCGAGAATGATCAGGTCACGGCCCTAAATTTACCGCCCCTATCACCCCTTCCTGAAAAGACACAAAAATATTTTGATATTTGCCAAGAAAAATTGGGAATGGTTCCAAATGTTTTGGTTGCGCATGCGTTTAACATCGACAAATTGAATGCGTTCACCGCGCTTTATAACGAAACGATGTTGGCCGACAGCGGGCTCAGCAAATTGGAACGCGAAATGATCGCGGTCGTTGTGTCCTCTGTGAACAAATGCTTTTACTGTTTGACGGCGCATGGTCAGGCTGTGCGCGAATTGTCGGGCAATCCGATATTAGGCGAAATGCTGATCATGAATTACCGCGTTGCGGACCTAAGTGCGCGTCAACGCGCCATGTTAGATTTTGCAGAAAAAATCACAATCGAAAGCCACCGTATCGAAGAAAATGATCGCGCTGACCTACGGTCGGTTGGATTTAGCGATCAGGACATTTGGGACATCGCGAATGTCGCGGCCTTTTTCAACATGTCAAACCGCGTGGCCAGTGCCATAGATATGCGCCCAAATGACGCCTATCATGCACAAAGCCGTTAGATCACTTTCCATAATATTGGCACTGACCCTAAGCCATCCAGTATTCGCGGGGCTGGATGTTCCCTATCCCAGTGGTGTTGAGCGTTTGTTTACAGAGCAAACGGAAGACGGAACCCTTCGCGTTCCAATTGCCCCATGGTCGCAACAATCCAGCGTTCCACACGAAAAGCGCAGCGGCACGGTCACGGTTTCAACGTATGAATTACGCGCTACCTCGATCACTCCTGCACAGGTTGCAGCACCCATTCGTCAAGCGTTGCAGGATGCAGAATTTCAAATCACTTTGGACTGCATGTCAAACGAATGCGGTGGATTTGATTATAGGGTGAATACACCCATTGTGTCGCCCCCCAATATGTATGTGAACCTGAGGAATTTTCTATCCATTTCAGGTACCAAGGGATCTGATCAGATTATCAACATCCTGGTTTCAAGGATTGGCGAGCGAGTCTATATCCAAGAACGCCGTGTTGACCCCGCAGCGGAAGCGCCTGTGACGACCTCGAAAATTACAACCATGCCCCGACCGACACCCGCAACAAACACCAGTGATCAAATCGACCAAATGGGCGCTGTCACACTTGAAGGGTTGGATTTCACCAGTGGCTCCACAAAATTGGAGGAAGGGCCGTTTTCAATCCTGTCCGAATTGGCGGACTACCTGCGCCAAAATCCAAATACAACAATTGTATTGGTCGGTCACAGCGATGCGGTTGGCGGGTTAGAGGGGAATATCGCCATTTCAAAACAACGCGCGGAAGCCGTTCGTCAGCGTTTGATTTCAAAATACGGCATTCAGAAATCGCGCATCACAGCCCAAGGAATTGCATTTCTATCCCCACGGGCCAGCAATCAAACACCCGAAGGGCGTGAACAAAACCGCCGCGTCGAAGCGGTGGTTTTGAAATAAATCACCAGTGATCTGGCCCTTTGCATGCAAAGGTCTGTGCCAAATAATCAATGAATGCGCGCACCTTTGGTTGCGTAAATTTACCCGGGGGGTACACCACATAGATCCCTTGGGTTTCTTTTGGCAATTCGGGCATCACATCGACAACGCAGCCTTCGGCCAGTGCAGATGCGTATAAGAAGGATGGCAAATATGCGATTCCCAGGCCATTGATCGCCGCATTCAACAGGGATTGCCCATCATTTACCGTAAAACTGCCCGTTGTACGGATTTGACGTTTTTCTCCTGTTTGCGAGGTCATTTTCCAAACCGCACCATTTGCCTGATTGGTATAATGCAGCAATTTATGCGCACCCAAATCTTCGATCCGACGCGGGCGGCCCGCGCGTTGAAGATATCCTGGGCTGGCCACCATACGAATTGTTGTTTCTGCGATTTTACGTGCGCGAAGCGAGCTGTCCTCCATCTCCCCCACACGAATGGCGGCATCATAACCCTCGGAAATCATTTCGATATAGCGATTGTCCAATTCCAAGTTCACCGACACATCTGGAAATTGCGCCAAAAAATCACCCAGCACAGGGGACAAATGCATAGAGCCAAAGTCAGTTGCAACCGACACACGTAGCATCCCAGTTGGTGCCGATTGCATTGAACTGACCAAAGCATCTGCCTCGCCCGCATCGTTCAGCACACGGCGTGCACGATCGTAATAGGCCAGGCCGATTTCAGTTGGACTAACACGGCGGGTGGTACGATTTAGCAATCGCGCACCAAGTCGTGTTTCAAGACTGGAAATATGTTTCGAAACGGCAGATTTTGAAATCCCCATCTTGCGCGCGGCATCTGTAAAACCACCTTGGTCAACCACGGTGGCAAAGGCTTCCATTTCTATCAAACGGTCCATATTTTCCTCACTTCTTGTTCCACCTTTCTCACCACAAACTTGGGCAAGACTGGGGCAGAGGCAGGACAAGATAGAGGTATTAACAAGAAACCTTAGAGGCTAAGCGCCAGCCGCACCCCCTGATCAATCGCGCGTTTTGCATCCAATTCGGCCGCCACATCCGCACCACCAATCACATGCGGTTCGATACCATTGGCAATTAAATCATCTGCAAGGCTGCGTTCACTTAGCTGGCCTGCGCAGAGAACAATCGTATCTGCGGGAATGACACTTGGGTTTTCGCGCGCTTCGCCATGGGAAATGCGCAACCCTTCGTCGGTGATCTCTTCGTAATTTACACCACCGATCATTTTCACGCCTTTCATTTTCAACGTCGAACGGTGAATCCAACCCGTTGTTTTTCCAAGGCGTTTTCCAGGACGCTCGGCCTTGCGCTGTAGCAGGGTCACATTGCGTGCAGGTGCGGCAGGTTGCGGACCCTCGGCCAATAATCCGCCACGGATTTCCTCAGGATCACCAACCCCCCATTCTTTCAACCAGTGGGTCAAATCGGGTGTTTCAGGTGTCGCTGCATTTGAATGAACAAGGAATTCACTGACATCGAACCCGATGCCGCCTGCCCCAATCACAACCACGTTGTCCCCTGCTGTGACCCGACCCTGTAGGATATCAATGTAACCGCAGACCTTGTCGCTGTCTTGACCGGGGATTTCAGGATCGCGCGGGGTAACGCCAGTTGCCACAACCACCGCATCAAACCCGGTCAAATCGCCAGCGGATACGCAATGTTCCAATTTCATTTTCACCCCTGTTTCCGCAATCATAGTTTCAAACCAATCGACAAGGCCCCAAAACTCTTCCTTACCCGGAACCTGTTTGGCCATGTTCAATTGTCCCCCGATCTTATCCGCCTGATCGAACAGGGTGACGTCATGACCGACTTGAGCGGCTGTCATAGCAGTGGCCAAACCAGCAGGGCCCGCCCCAATAACCGCGACACGTTTTGCAGCATCGGTTTTTGTCATGGGCAGTTCTGTTTCATAACAGGCCCGTGGGTTCACAAGGCACGAACTGATTTTTCCGCCGAACGTATGATCCAAACACGCTTGGTTACACGCAATGCAGGGCGTGATGGTGTTGCCCTGTCCCGAGGCCGCCTTGGCCACGAAATGGGGATCGGCCAGAAAGGGGCGGGCCATACTGACCATATCCGCGCATCCATCTGCCAACACCTCTTCGGCAACTTCGGGTGTGTTGATGCGGTTTGATGTGATGACGGGTATTGCGACCTTACCCATCAATTTTTTCGTCACCCAAGCGAATGCCGCACGCGGAACGGATGTTGCGATTGTTGGGATACGCGCCTCGTGCCAACCGATCCCTGTATTGATGATCGTTGCACCCGCGGCCTCAATCGCTTGGGCCAATTGCACCACCTCTTCATGGGTTGATCCATTGGGGACCAAATCAATCATCGATAGGCGATAAATAATGATGAAGTCCGTGCCAACCGCCGCGCGCGCACGCCGCACAATTTCAACAGGCAATCGCATTCGGTTTTCATACGAACCACCCCAACGATCCGTGCGTTTGTTTGTGTGGGTCACAAGGAATTGGTTAATGAAATACCCCTCGGACCCCATGATTTCGACACCATCATAGCCTGCGGATTTTGCACGCTGTGCTGTTGCCACAATATCGCTGATTTGTTTTTCAATGCCCGCTTCATCCAATTCCTTGGGCGGAAACGGCGAAATGGGTGATTTTACCGCAGATGGTCCCACACATTCAGGGCCGTAGGCGTAACGCCCCGCATGCAAAATCTGCATCGCAATTTTGCCGCCCGCCTGATGAACGCGGTCTGTCACGATTTGATGATTGGCAATATCGGTTTCATCAAATAACCCTGCCGCACCTGGAAAAACACCGCCTTCACGGTTGGGCGCGATGCCACCTGTCACCATCAATGCAACGCCACCTCGCGCGCGTTCGGCGTAAAATTCTGCAACGCGGTTCCAATCTTTTGTCTCTTCTAAATTAGTATGCATCGACCCCATCAGGACACGGCTTTTCAACGTCGTGAAACCAAGATCTAATGGTGCAAGAAGATTGGGGTATGATTGGGACATATGGGTGCTCCGAACAATAAAGTACCCACGCAGTATGTCCAATTCAGGTGTGTTTTGTCACCCGTAACGCGGCGGCACCTAGCCCGCGTATTGGATATGTCGGCAAAACGCCCGTTTCAGAATTTCCAACTCTTCCCGTAACAGGGCGACTTCGGCCCGCAGATCATATTCCATTGCGCGGCCTGCCGAGATGCAAAAGCTGCTGACCGGAACCGAATTGCCCTCAACGAAAATCAAAAAGGTAAAGACGCCATCTCCAATCGCATGATTGGGAATTGGAATGTCAATCACGCATTTACGATCACCAAAATAGCAATTTCATGGCCGCAGCTTGGGCCGCACCACTGGATCAGTTGGCAGGTAGCTCACAAACTGAGGCATTTTCGACGAATCCGTGGTAATTCCCTTCAAAACCTGTGCCAAAACCTGTCGCACCATAAAATCAGCGTTCGAAGCGCGCGCACGTGCATACAGGTTTGCCATAATCACATATCCGCCCTTTTGAGCAATCATTCTGTTGAATTCTGGCTGCAGGTCTTGATCGTTTAACGCGCCCCTCAAACGGGCATAAATCACTCCGTCTTTCTCAACAATACGCTGCGCCTTTGCCCCAAACCCCGCGGCCTGGATCAGGGTTTCAGTTGCAGGCGGATTGTCTGGATCGATCGGATAATGCGCAACCGTCAACAAACGGGATCGTTCATAAGCGCCAGAACAAGTCACAAAGACACCAAATCCCTTGGCTTCTTCTTGATAGGTTTGTGCATCCGTTGCACAAAACCCACGTGGTGCAGAATATTGAATGCCGCTGCGAAATCGGATGTCAGTGTTGGTGGGAACAGCACTCGCATTCAAAAAGCCGGTCGTGTCCATGCCACCGCACCCCGCCAAAACCGCCATCAGAACGCCAGGACCCACAAATTTTCGAAACAGTTTCAACATTTACCTTGCCTCACTTGGGATCAGGGCACCGTAGCGCCGACGCGCCCAGATGGAATAGAGGGCGATTTCAACAACCGTGATCACAATCATCGACAGTCCCAATGTTACAGACTTTGGCGCGATGGTAGATAGCCAAAGTGCCGCGCCTGATCCAATGGGTGTGTCCCCCTGACCGATGATCAAAATTGCAAAGATGTTGACAGCAAAATGAATACCTATCGCCATCGCAATGTTCCCACGCCACAGAGTAATGAAACACAGGAGCACGCCTGTTACAGCTGTATTCAAAACATAAAGCACCGAATTGAACCCATAGGTGATGGGATCAAGATGGGCCAAACCAAACAAAAATGATGGAACATAAACCGCCCAAAACAAACGCGCCTTGCGCGAATAAATCAATCGCAACAAATAGCCACGGAAAAACAATTCTTCTGCACCGATTTGCAAAAAAACAAGAACGATCAAGGGCATCAGGTAGATCAGCCAATCGAATATCGAAACCGCATCATTGCGCGTGTATGGGGTTGTCCCCATGACCCAAGTCGCCGCAAAAACCAATAGTTCCAGCAGAAGCACGATCACAAATATATAGACAAACGCCACGTGGAAATCCGACCATCGAATGTTACCAGATCGGCCATATAAATGCGGGAGAGAAAAACCGAATAGCACGCGTGTTACGGCACCCGTACCCAACCAAATCGGGATGAATGACGCCAAAAACACAATCAGGGTTTTTTGGGAAGATTGGGTCAAATCAAGTCCCGCCATTCCGTTTAGGAAAAATCCAATACCAAATAGGCCCAGTCCGTAAATCGCGACAATAATCACGGCACCAACAAGAATGCGCCAAACAGCAAATGTTTGATCCATTTGATAACCTGTCGACATCCCTGCTCCCAATTTTGATAACTTTGACCGGTTTACCCACCCTAGTTCACAACACGGGTGAAGACCAAGTGGTGGATTTCATATTTTTTGCACCGTTGAAGAATTGCAATTCTGTCGCAACACGCTTATTTGTCGTGAAAACATGGGACTTATGGGATTAGGTAATGAACTGGATCAACAACTACGTTCGCCCGCGCATCAATTCGATTTTTTCGCGTCGCGAGGTGCCTGAAAACCTGTGGTCCAAATGCGATGAATGCGGCACCATGCTGTTTCACCGCGAACTTTCGGACAATCTGAACGTTTGCACGCAATGCGGGCATCACATGGCGATTTCGCCACGTGATCGGTTTTCTGGGTTGTTTGACGGTGGCATTTTTGTTGAAATCGATGTCCCCCAACCTGTCACGGACCCGCTTGGGTTTAAGGATCAGAAAAGATACCCCGACCGCATGAAAGCGGCCCAAAAGAAAACCGATGAAAAAGAGGCAATGTTGATTGCCGAAGGTGATATTGGGCGCACCCCTATCGTTGCCGCAGCCCAAGATTTCAGTTTCCTTGGTGGGTCTATGGGCATGTATGTGGGCAATGCAATCATCGCCGCAGCAGAGCGCGCCGTTGAACTGAAACGCCCGCTGATCCTATTTTCAGCCGCAGGTGGCGCACGTATGCAAGAAGGTATTCTAAGCCTGATGCAAATGCCCCGCACCACGGTGGCGGTTCAAATGCTGAAAGAGGCGAACCTACCCTATATCGTGGTTTTGACACATCCTACAACGGGCGGTGTTACAGCATCCTATGCGATGTTGGGCGATGTTCAGATCGCAGAGCCCAATGCGCTGATCTGTTTTGCAGGTCCACGTGTGATCGAACAGACCATCCGCGAAACGTTGCCAGAAGGGTTCCAGCGCGCCGAATACTTGTTGGATCACGGTATGCTGGATCGCGTGACCCCGCGTACAGAATTGCGCGAAGAATTGATTACGATTGTGCGCATGCTGATGAAAAAATCACCTGCGATCAAAGGTGATTTGCCCGCACCCACCGCGCAATCTGATGACACCCCTGCCTAACGCGAAAAGTCAGCATTCATGACAACCCAAACATCTGATCACATCCTGGAACGGATGATGGACCTACACCCAAAGGTTATTGATTTAACCTTGGATCGTATGTGGCGCCTTCTTGAAAACCTTGGAAATCCTCAAAATGATTTGCCAGCTGTGATCCATATTGCGGGCACCAATGGCAAAGGATCAACACAAGCTATGATCCGTGCGGGACTAGAGGCGGCAGGTAAAAAGGTACACGCCTATACCTCACCACATTTGGCGCGATTTCATGAACGTATTCGTCTGGCGGGCGCGTTGATTGACGAAGATCACCTAACCGAAATTTTGGACGAGTGTTACGCCAAAAACGGTGGGGAAACGATTACGTATTTTGAAATCACCACGGCGGCCGCAATTTTGGCCATGGCGCGCACACCTGCGGACTATACCTTGTTAGAGGTGGGATTGGGCGGCCGATTGGACGCCACAAACGTGATTGATCAACCACTGCTTAGCATCATTACCCCAATCTCAATCGACCATGAACAATTCCTTGGCAATACCCTGACAAAAATCGCGGGGGAAAAGGCGGGGATCATCAAACGCCGTTGCCCCGTGATAGTGGCCCCGCAACCCGAAGAGGCGATGGACGTGATCGAGGCAACCGCCGAGCGCTATCACGCCCAAATCATTGCCCAAGGCCAGCATTGGCACATTGACACGGAACGTGACGGGTTGATGTTTCAGGACGAAACAGGTGTGGTCCAATTACCGCGCCCCAATTTGCCAGGTGATCACCAAATTGAGAACGCTGGAACAGCCGTTGCGGCCCTGCGCCAGCTTGGGTTCACAGATGAGGTTTGCGAAGCCGCCGTGTCGCAGGCCCACTGGCCCGCCCGCATGCAGAAGTTAAATACAGGTCCAATCATTGACAGCGCAGCACATGCTGAAATTTGGCTGGATGGGGGACATAATCCCGCCGCGGGTCAGGCGATTGGACATCATCTGGGAACCCTATCAAAACGCCCCACCTATTTGATCTGTGGCATGCTGAACACCAAGGATATCAGCGGCTATTTGGACCCCATTGCGCCCCATGTCGAAAAATTGATCGCTGTGTCCATTCCGGGTGAAATGAACACACTGCCCGCCGCGGACACCGCAGCGGCCGCACGTGACGCAGGAATGCAGGCAGAAACGGCAGATGACGTATTAAGGGCCACGCGCGAAATCGTGAAAAATGACCCAAATGCTCGCATATTAATCTGCGGATCCCTGTATTTGGCGGGAAATATCCTGCGAAATCACGCGTGATTCGAAAAAGATTCGTTTTATCGAATCACTTTTATTGACTGATTCGCTTTACTCTGCATATATTGTAGTTAAGCGGGGCTGTATCACAACTGGTTGAGGGCAGCTTGGCTTATGGATGAGGTTTGCATACAGGCAATAAAGCTCGGTTCCTTAGTGAACCGAGCTACAAATCCATCCAGAACATATAGAGATTAATTTCGCAGTTTGGGGTAAGGGCCATGTTGCGGACGCTGATTATTAGAACCATTTTTTATCTATTACGATTGCGCAATTGGCGCTTCAACCTGCACCGCGATCTGACCGTTTTGTAGCACCTGTGGTAAACGAGGCACCCGTCGCCCCAAAACCCATCGTGGCAGAGGGGGATACGCCCAGCACACCAACAACGATCAAAGGGGTGCAGGAATTGGTCAGTGTGGCGCTGACCCAATGTATGACGGCTCAAGAAATTGATCAATTGATCGTTCAGGTCGGGGATCATGGCACGTTAATCATTCCCGACACGTTGCGCACACCAAATGGACAGCCCGATACAATGTCGATGCTGGCGATATTGGTTGACACAACCAACCCTACCACGCCGACCTTGACACGCGATGTTGGAAACACCTATGTCGTGCGCCCAGGGGATAGTTTGGCGTCAATCGCGGTAAAATATTACGGATCAACCGATGCGGTGAATGATATCTTTTTGTACAACAAAGCTCGGCTAAGCGATCCAGATCAATTGCGGGTTGGACAGACAATTTTCCTACCCCTGCTGTTATCAGCGGCCCCAATCTGCGTCCTGCATTTCATTTAATCGACTGGCCGTGCGTTCAAATTCAAAAACGCCCTCGCCCTCAAGGTAAAGCATTTCTGGGCGTGCAGCGGCAGAGCAGATCAGTTTAATCTTCGCCTCATACAGCGTATCTATCAATGTCACGAACCGCTTTGCCTCATTAAAATTGCTACGGCCAAGTTGTGGGATATCATCGATCATCATCAAACGCAGTTGTTCGCAATAGGCCAAATAATCCCCCGGCCCCAAGTTTTCTCCGCACAGATCAAAAAACGCGAACCGCCCAATCCCGCTGTGGAACGCAGGGATGCGCAGCGCACGTCCCTTATGAATAATTTTAAATTTCTTGGCCTGACCAAGCGTTAAATCCTGCCAAATCGCATCCATCTGCGCACGTGTGTCTGGGGAAATCGGGGTGAAATAGGTTTCTTCACCCTTTAACCTATTTTGCCGATAGTCCGTATCACTAACGATTTCTTTGACGACCAGTTTTTCTGAAATCAAATCAATAAAGGGCAGGAACAATTGACGGTTCAAACCGTCTTTATACAAATCCTTGGGGATACGGTTTGATGTTGTGACGATCACAACGCCCGCCTCGAACAGTTTTTCGAACAATCGGCCAACGATCATCGCATCTGTGATATCTTTGATCTGCATTTCATCAAATGCCAACACACGAATGCTGTCTGAGACGGCCTTGGCTACAGGGTCAATCGCGTCCTTTGCACCACCTTTCCGTGCCTCATGCAGGGCATTTTGTATTTCCTGCATAAAGGCGTGGAAATGAACTCGCCTAACGGGAACGGCCAAGCTTTCGACAAACAAATCCATCATCATGGATTTACCGCTTCCGACCCCGCCCCATAAATACACACCCTTGGCTGGTGGGGGCGCCTTGCGAAAAAAACCCTTTTTGACTGGCTGAGCTAGCGCTCCCCTGGTCCGTTCAAATTCAGGCAATATTGCGCGTTGCGCAGGGTCGTCGCGCAAAACACCCGCGTCGACACGACTTTGATATAGGGTCAATAAATCCATGCACGCTGATTAACGGCTCGTTCGAAATTAGGGAAGGGATTTTTGATGACTGGGTAATAGACATCAAGCTTGCCGCTTCGAATGTGACAACTCAAACGCAATTACAAACCGTGACAGGATTGGGAATTGAGTATTGTACGGACGGTATTTTTGCGCTGGCAATGCCTCCAAAGTAGTATCCAACGCTTACCCAAACGCTTGAAATTGAAATACTTGTCGCGGATACCACCAATATCGTATCGTTCCGAGAATTCCCACCACATTGATTGTTGAAGCAAATCGCCGCAACGAAATTTCAGCACCCGCTAAAAACAACTTGCCTATGGGGTTTGTCTGAACCAAGCACAATTTAACATCCCCAGTATGGAGCGAAGCATGCAATCAAAGGCCCCCTTTTTCACCCCCGTCCTATTAGTTGGTTGCTGTATCATTGTGGTCAGCTTCGCGGTGCGCGCCTCTTTTGGGGTATTCCAAATCCCGATTGCCGATGGATTTGGCTGGTTGCGTTCGGAATTTTCACTGGCCATCGCAATTCAAAACCTTGCTTGGGGAATTGGCCAGCCGATTTTTGGGGCCATCGCCGAACGTGTCGGTGATCGCAAGGCCATTATTCTCGGCGCGTTAATGTATGCGGCAGGACTTATCCTGTCCTCTTTTGCAATCTCACCTCAGGCCCATCAAATGTACGAAATTCTTGTTGGTTTTGGTGTTGCGGGCACGGGGTTTGGCGTCATCTTGGCCGTTGTTGGCCGCGCCAGCAGCGATGAACATCGTTCGATGTCCTTGGCCATGGCCACCGCCGCAGGCAGCGCAGGGCAGGTGATTGGCGCACCCTTGGCGGAATATCTGCTGACACTGATGAGTTGGCAAAACGTCTTTATCGTCTTTGCGGCGATGATTCTGTTCACATTGCTGTCCCTGCCCATGATGAAAAGCCCCAAGGCCGCGACCCGCCAAGAATTAGAAGAAAGCATGGGCGAAATCCTGGTCAAGGCGCTAAAGGATCCCAGCTATACTATGATTTTCCTTGGGTTCTTTAGCTGCGGATATCAATTGGCCTTTGTCACCGCGCACTTCCCCGCCTTTGTCACCGAATTATGCGGGCCGATTATGCCGGGCGGGGCGCTTCATTCCATGGGGATCACCACCACATCTGCGCTCGGCGCGATGGCGATTTCACTGATTGGATTTACCAATATTCTTGGCACATTGCTGGCGGGCTATTTGGGAAAACGCTATACCAAAAAATATCTGCTAAGCGCGATTTACGCGGGTCGCACGGTAATCGCCGCGTGGTTCATCATGACGCCGATGACACCGACAACGGTCCTTATCTTTTCTGCGGCCATGGGATCGCTTTGGTTGGCGACTGTTCCCCTGACCAGCGGACTGATCGCGCATATTTATGGAGTGCGCTATATGGGAACGCTTTATGGGATCGTCTTCTTTTCCCACCAATTGGGCAGCTTTGCGGGCGTCTGGTTGGGCGGCAAGATGTATGATGTGTATGGCGATTACACAGTAGTTTGGTGGGTTGGTGTTGGCGTCGGCGCATTCAGCGCCCTGATCCACCTGCCCGTCAACGAAAAGCGCAGCGCGCAGCCCGCCTAATCGAAGGCCGCCATCATATCGTCCGTATGGGTATAGGTCACACCGTGGCCTGCCCCCTCAATCACGTGATGGCGTACTTTGGGGTTCCAAACCTCTAGCTGATCTTTGGCAGAAAGAGGTATGACAACATCATCAGCGCCCCAAATCGCATGTACATCCAAATCGTGATAGGCGATGCGTTGATGATCCTCTTTCGTATCATTTGCCAATGCCCCGCGCAGGGATGCCAAGACAGATGGGATAAAACCGCGATACTGCAATTCCTTTTGCTGGCGATCCACGACAAATGGCACCGTGGTGTCCAAGGCGCGTTCAACCTCGCAACCGCGGCGATGCTGCGTCGCATATGTAGTTATAAACACCCAATCCCCGATGATGGGCACATCGCGCACCAATTTGGCGGTCCACCCCAATTCATGCCCCATACCAGCAGGGGCAAGTAAAAATAATCGTTTAATCGTTGTGGGATGGATCGCGGCATAGGCGGTAACAACCCATCCCCCCATGGAATACCCCACCAGATCAAAGGGGGTGTCGATGTTTAGATGTTCCAACAATTCTTCCAGATGAGACACGAAAAACGCGCGATCTTGATCGCCCTTGGGGCGGTCCGAATATCCGCGGCCATAGTGATCATATACCAAAACGCGATACCCACGTTCCATCAAACGTTTGGCCAATCCTTCATAAACGAAGGAGGGCGTGGTCAGCCCATGCACGCAAACAACCAATGGGCCATCAACAGGCCCGTGAAATTGATAATGGGTTATTCCGTTGGACAGCGATGCGAATTCGCCCGGCGCATCTGCACGTGCCTGTGCATCCATGGGGATCCGACGCCATTCAATGATGAAGGGGGCCCCAAAAATCGCGATGACAATTAGGAGCAGGATCATTGTGCCGCCTTCCATTGTTGCAGGATATAATCCGCCGTCATCAAATCCAAATGGGCACCACCCCCGTTTTTGAACAACGTAATTTCATCGTCTGTGCCGCGTTTGAAATCATTCGGCTGATAATAATCTGCCCGCACGTGTTCAGGCGTAATCACTCCATCGGCCAAGGGAATTTTTAGTTCGCCAATATGATCCAATGTCGTTGCATAGCTATCCACAAAAACCGACGATCGCAGCAGCGCCTGATCATCCACCTCTCGCATATCGGGGCGGTACGCACCGATCAAATCAATATGCTGCCCGGGTTGAAACCAATCACCGCTTAACACAGGTATCGTGCTCATCGTGGCAGAGGTGATGATATCGGCCATTGCAACAGCCGATGGCAAATCCTGTACCGCGCGTGTGTTTGGATATTTGGCGGCAAATGCCTCGGCTGTTGTTGCGGTTCGGTTCCAGATCAGGAATTCCGCATCAGGAAATCCCGCACCATAGGCCGCGCGCAGGGAATGCCCAACCGTGCCTGCGCCAACAATCAGAATGCGTTTAGACTCGGGTCGTGCAAGTTTTAGGGCCGCGCATAAACTGTCGCCCGCAGTTTTCCATTTTGTAACCAGATGAAAATCAACCAAGGCGGCAAGTGCACCTGTTTCATCCGAAAACAGGCTAACACCGCCGTTGATCATGGGCCGATTGTTTTTGGGGTTATCTGGAAAAACGGTTGCGCATTTCACGGCCAATCCTAACCCGTCAATCCAAGCGGATCGGTTCAGCAAGGTGTCGCCACCACGATAAAGGAACGTGTCCGATATTTCAGCGCGGGGCAATTGGTGCCCCTGATCAAATGCCCGACACAGCCCCAACCAATCAAGGTTCGCCTGACCCTCTTCAAATGAAATTTGCACAACGCTCATCTGCTGTCCTCCTATCCATATAGAAACGGGGTTAGGGTGGATGAGCAAGCGCAAATGCACGCATTTGTGTTTGAACCGCCTCTCTGCGCAAAACATGCGGCGCACCGATGTAACACCGAAGTTATACCGACGTGAAACAGATGCCTATTTTTGATCCTCTTTCGCAGGGTGCGACACCCGAAATTCATCGAGAATTGGCATTCGATTAAAGGCGTCCACTTCGTAATCCAATGTTTTGTGCAAACGCACCTTCAAATTTTGGGTTGGAATTGCCACTTTGACTCGGCATAAGCGACCGTAAAAACTACGATCGCGCCAACCCGTTAAGTTCAAAACCGTTTCGCGCAGGTTTTTTGATGGGATCGTGCCAGTATAAACAGACACGCCACCCAATCTGGATTTGCGATCAATCCCCAAAACCTTGCGTTTTAGCTTTCCTGCCTGAATGGCTGCTGCCGATGACAATTAGATCGTAGTCCATGGGTGTCCTATTCGTTTGGTCGTTTACGCGCTTTTCCCCAAAAGCGCATTTGCGTGAAATTCAATGTGATCGGGCATGAAGGTCGAAACAAAGAAATAGCTGTGATCATATCCATCCTGCAGACGAACACTTGCCGCCGCTTTTTGTTCTGCAACCGCAGAAGCAAAAGCCGCTGTCCCCAACAGATCATAGAATTGATCAGATGTCCCCGTATCAATCAGGATGGGGCATGTCGCGCCCTTTTCACGCATCAGGCAGGTCGCATCGTGTTTTAACCATGCTGCTTCGTCCTGTCCCAGATAAGCGCCCAGCTGCTTTCGCCCCCAATCCGACTGTGTGGGATTACAAATTGGCGCAAATGCAGAGACCGAAGCGTAATGCCTAGGGTTGCGTAGGGCCAGCGTCAACGCGCCATGCCCCCCCATAGAATGGCCTGTGATGGATTGGCGCGACATATCAATGTTGAAATTTTCCGCGATCACAGATGGCAATTCCGCGCTGATGTAATCCCACATTTGGAAATGGGGGGCCCATGGATCTTGGGTCGCGTTGACATAGAACCCGGCCCCCTGACCCAGATCATAGGCCTCATCATCGCTCACGCCTTCACCGCGCGGAGATGTATCAGGAAAAATCAATGCAATCCCCGCCTCTGCCGCCCAAGCTTGCGCACCCGCTTTGACCATTGCGTTTTCATGCGTGCAGGTTAAACCAGACAAATACCACAAAACGGGAACAGGGCCGCTGGCGGCCTCTTCTGGCAGGAACACCGCAAAAGTCATGTCGCACTGACACGCTTTGGATGCATGACAATAAACGCCCTGTGTTCCACCAAAACATTTATTCTCGGACAAAGTTTCCATTTCCAATCCCTTATTTTTTGTTTTGCATGGATGGTTCTCGCTCCATACTCAAGTGCGATTACCAGAATCATAACTTTGCCTCAGCTTACATCATAGATGTAACGCCAAATCATGGTTTTGTTTTATAGTTTAAGCGTAAAGTACACTGACCCAAGCGATCACAGCCGACACCGTAACGATGCTTAACGCCGTAGACACCAGAATTGACGCAGATACGCGTTGTGGCGCGACACCGTAATGTTGCGCCTGAATATAGACATTCCCCGCCACTGGTAGCGCACTGGCCGCAATCATGACCGCGGCGGCATAGGGTTCGACCTCAAACAGATACAGCGCGCAAAATGCAATCGCCGCGGGATGCAAAATCAGTTTACAGATGGATAACCATCCTGCGACTTCAATCCGTTCTGCAGATTTTGACGCAAGCGATGCGCCAATCGCAAACAAGGCCCCAGGTGTGGCAGCCAACCCCAAGATGGTCATGAATTCATTCACGGGTTGCAGGATTGGCAATGAAAACGCCGCCCACAAAAGCCCAGCCACAATCGAAAGGATCATAGGATTTTTCAACAACCCCATGATCAAAACGCGGATGATCCCCAAACTCATCCGTCCATCGCGGGTTCCAACGATAACCATAACGACGATGGATCCAAAAACCAGCAGATCAATGGCCAAAACCATCATCACATAACCAACCGCAGCCTCGCCCATCAAAAGCGCCAGCATCGGAATACCCAAAAATCCCACATTGCCAATGATGGAACACTGTGCCTCAATCGCGGCCTCGGTTAGTAAGACACGCCGATAAAGCGCGACGACCCCTGCCAGTAGATACACGACAACTGATCCCAGCAGGTAGGCAAAGACAAAATTCCAATCGAATAAATCGCCCAACGATAAGTTTGACGAAAATCGAAACAACATTGCTGATAATGCGAAATAGAACACGAATTTCGTTAAATATGCGGTCGCCTCTTCGTTGAAAAAACGTGTGACACCAGATATATAACCAATGCCGATCAACGCGAAGAAGGGAAGGGTTTTTAGAAAAATTTCATACATAACCCAGCCTTAGCACTTGGCCCGTGCGGGTCAATCGAAATCAGCCGCTGCCGATCAACGCGCCTGCCGCAAAGACCAAGGCACCGCCCAAAACCACCTGAAACGTCGCGCGCAAAAATGGGGTTTGCATGTATCGGTTCTGTATCCAAACAATCGCCCAAAGTTCTACGAACACGACGAAAATCGCGATGCTGGTTGCCAGCGTAAAGTCCGGGATTAAATAGGGAAGCGCATGGCCCAACCCGCCCAATGTCGTCATGATGCCCGCCGCGATACCCCGTTTGATTGGCGAGCCACGCCCAGAAATGACGCCATCATCACTGGCCGCTTCGGTAAAGCCCATCGAAATCCCCGCCCCAACCGAGGCCGCAAGTCCGACAAGGAATGTGGTCCATGTATCTTGGGTTGCAAAGGCCGTTGCAAAAATTGGCGCAAGGGTCGAAACCGACCCATCCATGAGCCCAGCCAACCCAGGTTGCACCCAAGTCAGGATGAATTGACGGTTTGCGGTTTCTTCCTCTTCTTCACCCTCTTGGCGTACCTGTTCTTCTAAATCTGTTGCGTGTCGATGATGCTCCGCTTCGGCCGCTGCGAGATCACCTAGAAGTTTACGTGTATGCGCGTCCTTTGTTTGTGCGGCGGCGGTCAGGTAAAAGCGTTCCGCACGCTTTTCCATATCCGCAGCTTCAGATCGCATTTGATCAAGGCTCAGGGTATCCGACAACCACGTTGGTCGACGGCTGTAGAACCCTGCCACATGTTCGCGGCGGATTATAGGGATTATTTGGCCAAAGCGTTCTTGGTGCAGGGCAATCAGTGCTGCGCGATGGCTATCCTCTTCCTTGGCCATATCGTCAAATAATGCGGCAGTTTTGGGAAAATCATTCCGAAGCCGCGCCGCAAAACCACGATAAATGCGTGCATCGTCTTCCTCGCTTGAAATGGCAAGGGCAAGGATGTGTTGCTCATCGAGGTCCTTAAATCTGCGCCGTTGGGTAATCATCGTATCTTACCTTTTTAGAATAATTCTAATTTAGGTGATTTATGACGGGAAGCAACCCATCTCTTGAGACTTCGCCCAAAAGCTCTTAAGTTCAGGCACAGAGGAAAATAATGACAATACAAACCGTCACAATTCGCAAAGGTCGCAAATACGATCAGGTTCTAATGGGTGCGCGCAGCGTATTCATGGCCTGCGGCTACGGCGACGCGAATATGGATGAAGTTGCCCGCACCGCAAAGGTGTCAAAGGCGACGGTCTATAGTTATTTTCCCGATAAACAGAGTTTATTCATCGAAGTCGTCAAAGCCGAGTGTGAACACATGGCCGAGCACGCGATGGAAGAAATCGATCAAAGCAAAGATATCCGTCAAGTTTTGAACAAAGCTGCGGGATATATGGTCAACTTTTTCCTATCTGAGTTTTCACAGCGGATGTTTCGGATTTGCGTGGCCGAGGCCGACCGCATCCCTGAATTGGGACGCCAATTTTATGAAAATGGCCCCATGATGGGTCGCCAACATATCGCAGAATATCTGCGCAAAGCCGCAGAGGCAGGTGAAGTTGAAATCCATGATTTTGAGCTTGCCGCGGATCAATTCGCCGAATTGTGCAAAGCGACGCTTTGGCCACAGGCGGTTTTTGGAATTCGCAGTGAATTTAACGACGATGAAAAACAGCGAGTTGTATCAGCGGCTGTTGAAACCTTTTGTCAGGCTTATGCCCCCAAAAAATAAGCGCTCCAGTATTTAGGCGCGCTGTTTTGATTTTAGTATACCACGACGCTGCGGATACTTTCGCCCGCGTGCATCAAATCAAACCCTTTGTTGATGTCATCAAGGCTCAGGGTGTGAGTAATCATCGGATCGATTTCGATCTTACCTTCCATGTACCAATCAACGATTTTGGGAACATCTGTGCGCCCACGCGCCCCACCAAATGCCGTTCCACGCCACACACGACCTGTAACCAATTGGAACGGACGGGTTGAAATTTCCGCACCAGCTGGGGCCACACCAATAATGATACTTTCCCCCCATCCTTTGTGCGCAGATTCCAATGCCGCACGCATGACTTGAACATTGCCTGTTGCGTCAAATGTGTAATCCGCACCGCCCTTGGTTAGGTTCACAAGATAAGGCACAAGATCACTTCCCACCTCGCTTGGGTTCACAAAATCGGTCATACCGAAGCGTTCGGCCATGGCGCGTTTGTCGTTGTTAAGATCAACACCCACAATTTGATCCGCACCTGCAAGGCGCAAACCTTGAATGACGTTCAGACCAATACCGCCAAGGCCAAAAACAATCGCACGGCTGCCAATTTCAACCTTGGCTGTGTTGATCACAGCACCAATACCCGTGGTGACACCACATCCGATATAGCACACCTTATCAAAGGGTGCGTCAGGATTGATTTTCGCAAGCGCAATTTCAGGCAAAACAGTGTGATTGGAAAACGTGGAACACCCCATGTAGTGTAAAATGGGCGTTCCATCCAACATGCTAAAGCGGCTTGTGCCATCGGGCATCACGCCACGGCCTTGTGTTTCACGAATGGATTGGCAAAGGTTCGTTTTCGGATGCAAACAATATTCGCATTCGCGACATTCTGCTGTGTAAAGCGGGATTACATGATCGCCGACTTTCAAATCCTTGACCCCTGGGCCGACTTCGACAACAACCCCTGCGCCTTCATGTCCTAAAATCGCGGGGAACAGCCCCTCTGGATCGGCACCAGATAATGTAAATTCATCAGTGTGGCAAATTCCAGTGGCCTTAATTTCCACCAGAACTTCACCCTCTTTAGGGCCATCCAAATTGACGTCCATGATTTCTAGAGGTTTGCCCGCTTCTAGGGCAACCGCAGCACGTGTGCGCATCCTAACTCTCCTGTCAAATTTTTACGCAGGGTGCGTTAAGCGGATGCGCAAAGCAAGCTTAAATGCGGCATTTGATGATGCTTTTCTCTATACCTTGATTGAATTTTACATCCGGAATTTTTTGTGACACGCGCCACAGGATGCACCAATGTTGCCCAATCCACTGCGCACACCATCAAGGGATGATGCATCCAAGCCTTCGGCCGCAAAGGTAAGGTCTTCCGCCATTTCCACAAAGGTATCCCAATTTTCCCAAATTGCCGGCAAGGCTTCTGACTTTGGATCTGTTTCGTTTGCCTCAAACGTGGCGGCCACCATCCCGGATTGTTCAACCAAGGTGTTTTGCGCAGCACCTGCCGCAGTGGCATCAAAGGCGATGGCACCCTTGGCCATGCCACCCAGAACACCCATGGCACCTTTGATTTCTTTCATCACATCCATACGTTTTTGCACGGATGGATTTTCGACGGAATGCGCGTGAATGGTTGCACCAGACATCGCAATGGCAACTGTGATTATTGCTAGCTTTTTCATCAACCTGTCCTTTTTACATAATATCCATCGTCTATCATGAAACATGAGGCAAAACGAGAATTTGTAAAATTTAAGTTTTCACATTCGACGAATACGCGATATCCCTTCTGCTGGTGTGTACGATCAGAGTGGCATGTGACGGTTCACATCTTTGTACAAAAGATACTTGAATGGACCCGGTCCACCCGCATAACAGGCCTGTGGGCAAAACGCGCGTAGCCACATGTAATCCCCAGCCTCAACTTCGACCCAATCTTGGTTCAACCGATAAACGGCCTTGCCCTCCAACACATAGAGCCCGTGCTCCATTACATGCGTTTCGGCAAATGGGATCAATCCACCAGGCTGGAAAGTCACGATATTCACATGAAAATCATGACGCAAATCTGACGGATCAACAAACCGCGTGGTCGCCCATGCGCCGTTTGTGTCAGGCATCGGAATTGGATCCAAGGCTAATTCATTTGTGAAAAACGCCTCGGGATGGTCCAAACCATCTACGGCCTGATACGCTTTTCTGATCCAATGAAATGTTGTTGTTTCATTTGTCGGATTGTGCACGCTCCAGCTGCTGCCCGCAGGCAAATAGGCATATCCACCTGTATCCAGTACCTGCTCCTTGCCTTCGTAAGTAATGCGCAAACTACCTGCTGTTACGAACAGGACTGCCTGCGCCTCTTCATCATCTTCTGGTCGATCGCTGCCGCCGCCAGAGGTCAGCTCAACAATGTAATGACTAAATGTTTCCGCAAATCCCGACATAGGTCTCGCAATGACCCACATCCGCATGCCCGTCCAAAACGGCAGAAAGCTGGTCACAATATCGCTGTAGGTGCCTTTAGGTACGACCGCATAGGCATCGGTGAAGATTGCGCGATCTGTCATAATCTGTGTTTGGGGCGGCAGGCCACCTTGGGGAGAGTAATATTTATTGGTCACGCGAATACCTCGAACACGAATTTTCCGCTGTTTTACACAAAATACTATCTTCAAAAAACCATTGAATAACGAAAGCACTCATTCAAGTTTTTTGAAGATCACTCCAAACCTTCTGGTTGCCCGACAACGATAAATCGCAATTTTTCAGGTTGAAAAAGGCGTCGTGCCACACGCTGAATATCTTCCCTCGTTATTGCATTCACACGATCATTGCGCGTTTGAATGTAATCTGGCGATAGCCCCTGAAACTGCATACCAGCAAGGATATTTGCAATCGGCCCATTTCCATCAAATCGCAAGGGATAGGAACCCGTAAGGTATTTTTTCGCAGCATCCAATTCTGCCTGCGTTACCCCCTGATCTGCGATTTTACGCCATTCTTCGGTGATCACATCAATCGTATCCACAACAGTGTTATTCGCGGTTGCGACCTGACCCAGCAATAGATCGCCATACCGTCGCGATGCAAGAAAGCTACCGATCCCATAGGTTAATCCACGTTTTTCACGCACCTCGCTCATCAGACGGCTTTCAAATCCACTGCCCCCTAGAATGTGGTTTAAAAGGTAGGCTGCAAAAAAATCATCATCTTTGCGTGGAATACCCGCATGTCCAAACAAAATCGTGGATTGTGGTGTTGGAAAATCAATGACCTTCACCCCAGCACTCAATGCATCGGCAACATATGTAGGCATTTCAATGTCGCCTGCGACTGGTAAATCCTGTAACAAACGATCAACCAATACACCCAGTTCGACTGCTGTGATATTCCCAACAGCCGCCACCAAAACACGGTTCCGGGTCAGACCCGTGGCATGGGCCTGACGAATATCCGCGGCCGTCACTGATGCAATTGTTTCCAAGGTCCCTAAATCATCACTGCCATATGGATGGTTTGGATAGGCCTCTGCGTTGAACGCCGCGCTTGCAATGTCAGAGGGGTCTTTGGCCTGCGATTTGATGCCCGATTCAATTTGCGCGCGCACGCGTTCAATGGCATCCGCGTCAAAGCGTGGGTCAACCAAAGATTGACGCAACAACTCGATCGCCTGATCCTGATTTTCGGTCAGAAATTTCGCCGATACCGTCAAAACATCTGCATAAGACCCGTAACTAAAACTGGCAGCCAGATTATCTTTTGCGATGCTAAAGGCCTGCGCGTCCATATCCCCTGACCCTTCTTCCAGAAGGCCCATCATAAACTGGGTCACACCACGCTTTTCCATCGGTTCAATTGCCGTGCCGCCAATAAAACGTAATTCCAAGGCAACAAAGGGGATATTGTGATCTTCAACGAGCCAGGCAGGCGTCCCCGCGGGTGTCGTAAGTGTTTTAATGTCTGGCATCGCCTGCACAAGTGAGGCGATGAACGTCACAAGAATGGTTACAAATGCTCTAATCATCGTCATCCCCTATTTACGGATCCAACCAGTCACGGATGAATTTAGATCAAACACATCACGCGCGGCCGCCAGTATTTCTTCGGCAGTGATTGACTGGATTATATCGGGCCATTCGTGAATATCCTGAAGTGTTAGGCCAGACGTCAATGCGCGACCATAGGCATTGGCAAGGCCATTCACGCTATCTTGTGCGTAAATGCCCGCAGCGCGATACTGAGTTTTCAGACGGTCAAGCTGTGCTTCATCCACGCCCTCTTCCATGAATTCAGCAATTGTGCGGTCAAGCGCGGCTTCGGCATCCTTAAGCGACACATCAGCTGAGGGTACCATGTACACAGCAAAGCTTGTCGTATCCAAAGATACTCCTGAATAAGATGCGCTTGCATAAAGCGCCTCTTGGGTTTCGAATTGCAATTTACGCTGTAGAACAGATGCCTGACCATCGCCTAATATATCCGCTAGCAACGCCAGCGCAGCTGCCGGACGCTGATCCCCGCTGTTGCGTTCTGGCGCAAGATAACTGCGCACGACATAGGGTTGCGACACACGTTCATCCACATATTCAATTCGCCGTGGCGCAAAATGCGGGGGTTCACTCGGGCGTTTTCGTTCCAACAGGTTGGGGTTTGGAGGGATTTGACCATAGGTTTCTTTCGCAAGCGATAGCACCTCATCAGGAACAACATCACCCGCGACAATCAACACGGCATTATTGGGCGCATAGTATTGTTTGTAATAGGCCAGCGCATCAGAAAGTGTCAGGTTTGACATTTCATGACGCCACCCAATGACGGGCACACCATAGCGATGATTTTGGAACAAGGCTGCATTTGCCTGTTCTCGGTAAAGCGCGCTTGGATTGGTGTCTGTGCGTTGGTTGCGTTCTTCAATGATGACATCACGTTCGACCAAAATGTCGTCTTCACTCAGGTCCAAGTTGACCATCCGATCTGCCTCCATCTGCATCATGATTGGCAATCTGTCCGCCGCGACGCGTTGGTAATAGGCAGTGTAATCATAGCTGGTAAAGGCGTTGTCTGTCCCGCCATTCTCGGCCACCGTTCGGGACAGTTCGCCCGCATCAAGGTTTTTTGTTTTTTTAAATAACAGATGTTCCAAAAAATGCGCGACGCCAGATACGCCAGGGGTTTCATCAGCGGCACCTGCACGATACCACACCATGTGCACGACCACAGGTGCGCGATGATCTTCGATAACAACAACCTGCATGCCGTTATCCAACATGAATTCGCTGACCTGATCCTCAATCGCGGCATGCGAGGCCGTGACAAATGTCAATCCAACACAAACCGATAACAACAGACGTAAAATCATAGGTATCCTCCGACAACTATGGGACATGTATTTGAAATCTTGCGTGCTTCAAGGGCGCACACAGAAAGGTGAGGTTTAATTAGTAGGCATAGACGGCGTGCCGACACCAAGTTCACGCCAACGCTGAACTTCCTTTTTGGCATCCAGTGTTTGACGACGATAAATTTGATTATAGCGATCTACACGAAACAGTTTGATTTGCGAAAACCGCCCCTGAATCAAACGGAATCTACGATCCTCTTCAGAAACAATTGCGCGAATATTGGGATCAAATCCAAACCGTGTGGCATAGGTCCACAGCGCACCGTCTTTGGTACCAGATTGGGAAGCCGTGACGCGATTTGGATCGCCCCCCAACAATGCAATCGCATCCCCTTTTGGGTTTGGATCAGTTAGATTTTGACCACCCGGCGTCGGCGTTGGTAGGCTTGCCAAATCTTGGGGCATTTCCAGTTCAAGGTCGGGGGAAATGGCAAATTCTTCTGGGCCAGCATAAGGATCATAAAGATCACGCAACTTGGGCGGCGTATCAGAACACGCGCTTAGCATCATCGAGCCAATGATCCCAAAAACAACTGCGTATCTCATGCAACCTCCACTTCTTTGACCCTAGCAATAGCGCAAAGCAACAGCGCGGTCATCCGTCTTTTTTCGGTTGAGGGAAAATTGCCAAACCAATGGCGCCAACGAAAATAAAAACGTCAGCGACATTGAATGCATAAGGGTTTTGAATGCCGCAACAGCTCATGTTCAAAAAATCAACGACCGCGCCATAGCGGATGCGGTCATAAGCATTGCCAAGCGCCCCACCAATCAGCAACCCTGCAAACACCTGCGCCCATGGACCAAAGCGTTCTTTCCATGCCCAATAGGCAATATACACGCAGACCCCAACCGCAATCGTAATCAACACCCAGCGTGTCCAAGGTGAGTCATGGGCAAATAGCCCAAAATTCACCCCGTAATTCCACGCCATGTGAAAATTTAGGAAGGGAGGAAACACCTCAATCCGACCGACCAACGGCAATTGCACTACGTTCAGAATCAACATCTTTGAGATATAATCCAGCCCCGCGGCAAGAAGTGCGATTTGGAATAAGCGCCGCATCTTAGTGACGGAAGTGGCGCATGCCAGTAAAGACCATTGCCAACCCTGCCTCATCCGCTGCGGCGATCACTTCATCATCGCGCATTGAACCACCCGGTTGGATGATCGCTTGTGCACCGGCCTCGGCTGCGGTCAGCAGACCATCGGCGAACGGGAAAAACGCATCGGATGCCACAACTGACCCTTGGGTCAGGGGTGCATCAAGACCCAATGCCTCTGCCATATCGATAGACTTACGCGCAGCGATCCGACAACTGTCAACGCGGCTCATTTGGCCTGCGCCAATCCCGACTGTTGATTGATCTTTTACATAGACAATCGCGTTTGATTTCACGTGTTTTGCAACATTCCATGCAAACAACATATCGGCGATTTCGGCCTCTGTCGGCGCACGTTTGGTCACAACCTTTAAATCTGCGGCTTTGATATGGCCATTATCTTTATCCTGGACCAAAAGGCCGCCTGAAACTTGGCGCACGGTTTTTGCCACTTCGCGCGGATCGGCCATAGAACCTGTTGTCAAGAGGCGTAGATTCTTTTTCGCGGCGAACAAATCAATCGCCTCTTGCGTGGCATCTGGTGCGATCACAACCTCTGTAAATATCTTGCAAATTTCTTCTGCTGTTTCACCGTCCAGTGTTTGGTTCAACGCAACGATACCCCCAAAGGCAGACGTGCGATCACAATCATATGCCGCGCGGTATGCATCAACCAAGGATCCACCACGCGCAACGCCGCATGGGTTGGCATGTTTGATAATCGCGCATGCAGCGCCTGTATCTGATCCAAACTCTGACACCAGTTCAAACGCAGCATCCGTGTCGTTGATGTTGTTGTATGACAGTTCTTTGCCTTGGTGCTGGATCGCGGTCGCAACACCCGGGCGATCTGATCCATCCACATAAAATGCAGCGGATTGGTGCGGGTTTTCACCATATCGCAAAGATTGCGCAAGGGTTCCCGCAACCGTGCGGCGGCGGGGTGTTTCCTCACCAATCGCAGAGGCCATCCAAGTCGATACCGCAGCGTCATAAGCGCCCGTGCGGGCATAGGCACGTTGCGCCATTTTTTGACGGAACGCGTATGTTGTTTGCCCTTCATGTGCGGCCAGCTCTGCCAAAAGGTCTTCGTAGTCTTCTACGTCGACAACCGTGGTCACAAACCCATGGTTCTTCGCAGCAGCACGGATCATCGCGGGGCCGCCAATGTCGATGTTCTCGATACAGGTATCGTAATCAGCACCCTTTGCCACAGTTTCTTCAAACGGATAAAGGTTCACAATCAACAGATCGATCCCACCAATCCCATGCTGTTCCATTGCAGCGGTATGATCATCGTTATCGCGCAGCGCAAGCAAGCCGCCATGTACCATGGGATGCAGTGTTTTTACACGTCCATCCATCATTTCCGGAAACCCCGTCACATCCGCAACATCGCGCACATCAATTTCCGCATTGCGAATGGCCTTCGCACTTCCCCCCGTCGATAGGATTTCAATCCCACCTGCGCTTAGCGCTTTGGCAAGATCAATCAATCCAGTTTTATCAGAAACAGAAATAAGCGCGCGGCGCACGGGATAAAGGTTCGTCATTCGTTGTCTTCCTTGGGTCAACCTATGGTACTAACTTCTTCGCGAAGTGTATCGCGAACAGCCAGCGCCGTGTCCTGTGCCTTGGCCAGTGACCAGCGCGTGCGCGTTCCATACTCCATTACACGCTGAGATAAAACGATCTGTTTTGTCGCGCGTGGTTGCAAACGGCCACGTTCCAAATAAACACTGGGTTCAACGGACAATTCCGCCACCCCATCATGACGGAAAACCCACACCTCGCCGCTTTTTAACGCAAGCGATACGGCATTCCCCCCTAAATCCAGATTGGCGTCGACTTCAGGATGTAGGTGAAATTTGATTTGTGTGTAGATACCTTCCAGCTTGCCCGCTTCCAATGCGCGGTCAAAAGTTTTTTTGTGGCGCTCCTCAATGGCGATCAATAAATCCTCACCCGACACCTCACGTCCGTCCAATGACAATTGCAACTCGCGCACATGCGTCAATCCATATTTGGCAACATACCCATCATGCGCCCCATTAAATGAAATGGCGTCAAGGCCGTGTGTCATTTCAATGGGAACCTGTTTGGGTCCTTCAACCAAAACTTCTCGGATGATCCCACCATATGACAATTTACGCCCCAGACGTGCGCTTGATTGTCCTTCGATATACAGGGATGAATGTGACGGTGTCGCACGCCCTGCGCTGCGCCAGTCTTCGCCAAAGGTATCACCAGATCCACAATTCACAATCACTGCACGTCTGCCCGATGTCATTTCAAAGGCGAGTGTTGAGGCATGCGCATTAACCGCCGCGCGCCCTTGCGGAGGGATTTCCGCATCCACAATAATCGAGGTGCGCCCCGAGGAGAGGCGCGCAAATCCCATGGCCAATCCATCGGAATTCATATCACGGTTCCCCGACTGCAACAATGCATGGTCCAATCGGCCATCTAATCCACGCCCACCCCCATGAAACCGCGCAAGTCCGCCATCAGAATGGCGCAGGGTACGCAAGGTGGGCGCCATACGGCGCAAGGCTTTTTGATGGGATTCGGCGGGGGTCCATCCCGCCTCTTTCAATGCTGTTGCCGACCAGGTCAGCAATGTAAACACCTCAAGCAATTCTTCGGGATTGCGTGTTGGAATGCCGCCCGTTTCGTCGATCTGGGAACGACATTCACGGGCCAAGGCCCGCGTGGCAGGCTGAACATATTGTTCCATTCCTGTCAGTGACAGGCCCGCATATATCAAACCCGTAAGCGCCTCAAACCTTGGCAAACCATGTGTCGTTGCCGACCAGCGTTTCGCCAAAAAGATCGTCTGCCGGCCCAACGCGCGAAAAAATCTCTCGGACTCTTCCGGGGTTCGGCCCTTTAGAATGAACAGTGCATGATGGATCCAACGGATTAACCGCCGCCCTGTGAGATCCGGTAACCACCCTGCCCCACGTCCAGTGTCATATCGTTCAATCCAGCCGAAGACCCAACCTTGAGCCAGTTTACGTGCGTTCATGTCGCCTGCTGCGGCCAAATCATCCAACCACGCAAATCCATGCTCATCCTGCGCAAAGATCAAATCTGGGGGTTCGATGTCCCACAACATCGCATTGGGTGCCTCGATCAAATGTCCTGCCAGCATGATGTTGCCGGCGGCCAATTGCCGACCCTTGGCAAAGCTCCCAATGGATCTGGGTTCAGGTTGGGACACAAAGCCCGTTGCAGGTTTATAAAAACCTGCAAGACGCGCCTGCAATCTATGCATAGCCCGTTGATATCGCTGTGATAAATTCCCTGCTGGCGCCATTTGTACCGCATCCCTCTTGCTCGCACTATAGCCAGCGGATTTGCGTCTGTCATCGTCCAAAAATTGACAGTGTTAGGTTTTTGTTAAAACCGCGATATAGAAACCATCAAGGCCACCGTTATCCCCCAACATATCAGGGGTTAGACGCAGACCACCTTCGTCGCTGCGCATTTGCGGATCAATGAAATCCACATTCATTGCTGCTTGATCAATCTGCAGATTTTGATGTCGCGCAAGCGCCTCTTCCACCTGACATTCACCTTCGTCGGGCAATAAGGAACATGTGCAATAGACCAACCGCCCACCTGGTTTCAGCAAGCCGATTGCATGATCCAGCAGTTGAGATTGCAGTTCGATCAATGCCCCGAAATCGGAACCGTCCTTGGCATGCGGCAGATCAGGGTGGCGGCGCATTGTTCCTGTGGCAGAACAAGGTGCATCCAAAACGACAACATCAAACTCTCCAACCGTTTGTAGCGCGTCCTTGATCTTGGTCCGCGCCACCAAACCTGTGCGTTCCAAGTTTTCTTTGACGCGGCCCATGCGGGTTTGTGAATTATCAACGGCCATGACTTTGCCACCCGCGGCAGCAAGCTGCATGGTTTTGCCACCCGGCGCACAACACAAATCAATAGCCGTTTTTCCAGAAATATCACCCAACAAACGCACAGGCAGCGCCGCCGCCGCATCCTGTACCCACCATGATCCATCGGCGAACCCTGGCAGCGCCGAGACCTGTCCCGCATTGGTCATACGGATACTGCCGCCCAAGACGATCTGTCCGCCAAGTTCCTGTGCCCAATGATCAATCTGTCCCGGGTCTTTTGGCGTGATGTCCAAAGGTGGCGTACCAAACTGAACCGTTTCAATCGCAGCAACGCGTTCGGGTCCATAGGCCTCGACCAAGGGGACGCGCAACCATTTAGGCAATCGCGGTGCACGCAGTAATTCCCATTGTTCATGGCCTGTGTCCGCAACCTTGCGCAGGATCGCGTTCACCAATCCCTTCATCGCAAAGGTCCGCTTATCCTGTCCAACCAGTGCAACCGCCTCATTCACAACGCCATGAGCATCCCCGCCCATACATATTTCGACAGTTGCCAACCGTAGGACATTGCGCACCGATAAGGGGGGTTGTTTGCGCAAATGACGATTTAACAGGCGATCCGCGCGTTCCATACCGCGCAGTGTGTCATTGGCCAATCGCTGCGCACGTGCACGGTCGGGGGCAGACAGCGGATCAAGGAGGCCCGTTCCCAAAACCTCGGACATCAAACGACCCTCACCCAAAACAGAGTTCAGTATCCGAAGCGCTGAAGAGCGCGCAGTTGGAGCGGGTTGAGCCATATATTCAATCCTTGCCTTCACTAGATGTGTGCGTATATCAATCCACAGCACATGAGGAAACCCGTAAATGAGTGACCAAAACGATTTACCAGAAGCCGCCAAGCGCGCATTGGCCGAAGCCGAAGAACGGCGCAGAAAAGCGAACGAGTTGGAACTTCCCAAAGAATTGGGTGGACGCGAGGGGCCTGAACCTGTGCGGTATGGGGATTGGGAAAAGAAAGGGATCGCAGTCGATTTTTAATCCAACTGTGCTCCAATCGGGATATTTAAACCACGCAAAAAGGTGTTGGCATCTTGGACAGATTTGCCTGCACGTTGTAATTTTCGCACGCGCACAGCACCCTGACCGCAGGCAATGGTTAATCCATCCTCAACACCGCAAACTTGTCCTGCTGGGCCGCTTTTCTCAGAGAGTGATGACGTCAGCAGTTTGATCCGTTCCCCCAGATATTCACACCACGCCCCCGGAAAAGGCGAAAGCGCGCGTATCTGCCGATCCACGATTTCCGCAGGTGCGGACCAATCAACGCGCGCCTCGGCCTTTTCAACCTTTTTGGCATATGTCACGCCATCTTGGGACTGTAGAATAGGTGACAATTCCGCGTGGCGTTCGATGGCCTCAACAATCAAATCTGCCCCTTGCACGGACAATTTATCATGTAAACTGGCTGTCGTGTCAGTCGGGTCAATCGCCATTTCACCCCGCAACAAAACGGGACCTGTATCTAATCCAGCCTCCATCTGCATGATGCAAATGCCCGTCTGCGCATCCCCCGCCATAATCGCACGATGGATCGGGGCGGCCCCACGCCAACGCGGCAATAGCGACGCATGAATGTTCCAACATCCCATCTGTGGCGCATCCAAAATAACCTGTGGCAGGATCAGACCATAGGCAACCACAACCGCAAGATCGGCGCTAAGATCACAAAACTCTTGTTTCTCCGCTTCATCTTTGAAATTCAATGGATGACGAACCATCAGGCCTAATTCCACTGCACGTTTGTGAACGGGGGTTGGGCGGTCCTTTTTGCCACGCCCTGCGGGACGTGGGGGTTGGCAATAGACACAAACGATTTCGTGCCCCGCATCCACCAACGCATCCAAGATCGGCACAGAAAAATCAGGCGTACCCATAAAGACCAATCTCATTTCAGCTTCCTCGCTTTGCGCAGCAACATGTCACGTTTCATCTTAGAAAGGTGATCAAAATACATCTTACCATTCAGATGGTCGATTTGATGCTGCACCGAGGTGGCCCAGAGACCAACAAAATCCCGCGTTTCCATTTTGCCAGCGTCATTCAGGTATTCAACTGTCACGGCACGTGGACGTTTGATCACGGCTGACACGCCCGGCAGATTTGGACTGGCCTCTTCATGCGGACGTAATTCAATTGAGGAATGTAAAATAACGGGGTTGGCCATTCTAACCACTTGACCACGTTTCTCTGATGCATCCACAACGGCCAATCGTACCATTTCGCCAATTTGATTGGCTCCCATACCGACACCGGGCATTGCCTCCATCGTGTCAATAAGATCCTGCCAGATATCACGGTGCGTATCCGTAATCTGTTCAATTTCAGTGGCAGGCGTGCGCAAGCGTTTATCAGGCCACGGCAGGCAAGGACGCACCGCCATCGTTAGGCCTCTTTCCCGCGGGCGATATCCCGCTTGAGCTTTTGCATTTTGCGGGTGATCATTTGCCGTTTCATCGCGCCAAGGTAATCAATGAACAACTTACCGTTCAAATGGTCGATTTCGTGCTGAACACATGTGGCCCAAAGTCCATCAAACTCTTGGGTTTGTTCGCTACCGTTCAAATCCATCCAACGCACTTGTACCTGTTTTGGCCGCGTCACCTCGGCGAATTGATCCGGAATGGAAAGGCAGCCTTCTTCATACACATTTGTTTCTTCAGAGGCCGCAATGATTTCAGGATTGATCAAAACCATTGGGTTTAGCGCCTCATCTTCGTCCTTGACGCAATCCATCACAATTATGCGATCCAGCACCCCAATTTGCGGTGCAGCCAATCCAATGCCTGGTGCGTCATACATTGTTTCCAACATATCCTCGGCAAGTTTGCGAATGCGGTCGTCGACGTCGGGCAATGTTGCACACATCTTTTTTAGTCGGGGATCAGGGTGTATCAAAATCGGGCGTTTCATGGCGATCCATCTAAGGCATTCGCGGGTTTAGATCAACGGCCCTTGCGCATGAGTGCGAAATCGCTAGCTTACCATAAAATTTATATTCGGATCGGCACATGAACTTTGACGAACGCATAGAGCGACGCGGAACCCATTCGGTGAAATGGGACATGATGGAAAGCCTGTATGGCGTGCCACAGGATGATGGGATCGCAATGTGGGTAGCGGATATGGATT
>JAKMGV010000141.1 GCA_022424725.1 Paracoccaceae bacterium | reverse complement strand
TAGCTTCCTTTGCTGGGTTTGCCAGCATGTCAGCGGACTGTTGATGTTTGCAGTCTGCATTGATCTTACTCTGTTATTCGCCCGTAATCCAATTAAGTTGCAAAATTTGTCAAAAACTGGACTCATGGTGGTTGATTTTGGGGCACTGTTAAAAAGGCAAACGCGTCAAAGTAGAAAAATCTTAGTTCAAATTGAGAGGTCGAGAGAGATGGATCTGGGTATTGCAGGTAAAAAAGCACTGGTTTGTGCATCCTCTAAGGGGTTGGGTAAAGGCTGTGCCTTGGCCTTGGCAGAGGCAGGTGTTGATTTGGTGTTAAACGCGCGGGGTGCAGAGGCGTTGGAGCAAACTGCCGAAGAGATTCGCAGCCGTTTTCAAGTGAACGTCACGGCAGTTGCCGCCGATATCACAACCGACGAAGGCCGCGCCGCGGTTTTGGACGCGGTGGGTCAAATTGATATTTTGGTCACAAACGCGGGCGGTCCCCCTCCGGGAATGTGGAGCGATTGGGACCGTGACGATTTCATCGCGGCCATTGATGCCAACATGCTGACGCCCATCACGCTGATTAAATCGGTGCTGCCGGGAATGATTGAACAGGGTTGGGGCCGCATTGTGAACATCACATCGCAATCCGTGCGCGCGCCGATTCCACAGTTGGGATTATCAAATTCCGCGCGTGCAGGCCTGACTGGCTATGTCGCGGGCACATCGCGTCAGGTGGCGCCCCACGGTGTGACGATCAACAATCTATTGCCAGGCATCCACGCGACAGATCGCGCAATTTCATTGGATGGTAAGGTTGCGGCCGACACAGGGATCACAATGGACGAGGCAAAATCTGCGCGCGAGGCGACGATCCCAGCACGCAGATACGGTACGTTGGAAGAATTCGGTGCGACCTGCGCCTTTATGTGTTCACAGCATGCGAGTTTCATGGTTGGTCAAAACGTCCTGTTGGATGGCGGTGCCACGAATATGACCATGTAATTTGGGTTACTATATTTTGCGTTGAACAATCCCCGCCCAAGTTTGGCGGGGATTATCATTCGTCAAAACTGTTGTGGCGATGGTTGCGCAGATCATGTGATACTGATATCCACGCCGTAATCCTGATAAGTTTTATCGGAAAAAGGCAGCAGGCAGTGCAATCGGTACCCAGATTAGAGATTAAAAATCTGACGCGTCGTTTTGGCGATGCGGATGTGGTGCGCGATGTATCGCTGTCCGTTATGCCGGGGCAGGTGACCTGCTTGTTGGGGCCGTCAGGCTGTGGAAAATCCACAACGCTGCGGATGATCGCAGGGATCGAGCAACAAAACAGTGGTGAAATTTGGGTGGATGGGAAACTGATTTGCGACACCTATACCTCTGTCCCGCCAGAAGAGCGTTCCATCGGATTGATGTTTCAGGATTTCGCCCTTTTCCCTCATTTGTCCGTCGCGGAAAACGTGGCCTTTGGACTAAGTGGATCAAAGGCACAGAAACGTTCCCGTGTGGTTGAATTGCTGGAAAAAGTTGGTCTGGCACATATGATCGACGACTTTCCCCATACCCTATCAGGGGGCGAACAACAGCGCGTGGCGCTTGCCCGTGCATTGGCGCCGCGACCCAGCATTATGTTGATGGACGAACCGTTTTCGGGGCTGGACAATCGGTTGCGCGATGACATCCGTGACGAAACACTTGCTTTGCTAAAGGCCGAGGATACCGCCGTTGTTTTGGTCACCCATGAACCGGATGAGGCAATGCGCATGGCCGATGAAATCGCACTGATGCGCGCAGGCCAAATCGTGCAACGCGGCGCACCCTATAACATCTATAACGCGCCTGTTGATAAACGTGCTGTTGCCTTTTTCTCGGACATCAATGAGGTAGGTGCTACGATTAAAGGATCGCTTGCAGATACGGCCTTTGGTCAGTTTTTGACACCTGGGATCAAAGATGGTGCAAAGGTGGATATTGTGTTTCGCCCACAGCATGTGCGAATTGATTTCGACAGGGCAGGGCGCGGTCCAAATCCAACAGCCAGCCAAGGTGTCGCTGCACGAGCACTTGTGGAACGCGCACGTTTTTTGGGCAGTTATAGCCTGATTGAATTTCGCCTTGAAACGGATGGTGCGCGGATCACGGCCACTGTTCCCAGCGTATTTTTGCCGAAAGCGGGACAGGCGATGTGGTTGACGGTGCCGCGCGACAGATGCTTTGTTTTTGAGGCAAAATAGCCCGTTTTCAGAGGGCTTTTTCACAATCCTTGGGTGAAAGTGTCGCGCCCTGCGCAAGATTTTTAAAATTTTCTTTCCGTTTGGGAAATTATCGACTTTAATCCGCGCAAATTAATGAATAGATGTGGGACGTTCATAGGACGCGGCCCAGGTCGCGAACACGAGGAGAAAGACATGCTAAATAACATTGGTTTGCCGGGCATCCTGCTGATTGCAGTTGTTGTATTGGTTCTATTTGGTCGCGGTAAGATCAGTGGCTTGATGGGCGAAGTTGGCAAAGGCATCACGAGCTTTAAACGTGGCATCAAAGAAGGCGAAGAAAGCGCAGCAGAAGAAGCCGCTGAAATTGCAAAAGACGTCACGCCAGAGACAGAAAAAGACAAGGTATAATCCATGTTTGATCTGGGTTGGACCGAGCTGCTGGTCATTGGGATCGTGGCGCTTATCGTAGTGGGTCCCAAAGATTTGCCAGTCCTATTTAAAAAGGGTGGGCAATTCGTTGGACGGCTCAAGGGTATGGCGCGCGAATTCAGCAGTGCCATGAATGAAGCCGCAGATGATGCAGGCGTCAGCGACATCAACAAAACGTTGAAGGCCGCAACCAACCCCATGCAAACGGGCTTTGATAGCGTCAAAGACGCCGCATCAGAGTTCACAAAATGGACCCCTGAAAGTGAAACAGGGAAATTGGCGGCAGAGCGTGCCGAAGCGGCCAAGAAAATTCATGAGGCTACGGCCAAGCGTGCGCAGGAAAAACGTGACGCCGAAGCTGCCGTTGCCGCCGCTGCCGAGAGCACTCCAGCCGAGCCAACCCCCGCGGCGTCCGAATCCGTGGCAGAGGCACCAAAACCTGTCAAGGATAGTGGCCAAGGATAGTGAATGAGCACTGACGACCTAGATTCCAAAACCGCACCGCTGATCGAACACCTTGCTGAATTGCGTCAGCGTTTGATATATTCTGTGTCCGCGTTCATCGTCGGGATGATTATCTGTTTCACAGTTTGGAACCCTATTTTCAATTTCCTAACCGAGCCGTTGTGTTCGGCGATGACGGCGCGTGGGCATTCGGATTGCGGTTTGATTTTGATTAAACTGCAAGAGGGTTTCTTTGTCGCGGTTTCAATCTCGCTTCTGGGTGGGTTGATCCTTGCCTTCCCTTACATCGCATTCCAAATGTGGCGCTTTGTTGCACCGGGTCTGTATAAGACCGAAAAAAACGCGTTTTTGCCGTTTATGATCGCCTCGCCCTTCATGTTCATGTTGGGCGCATCCTTTGCATATTACGTTGTAACACCGCTTGCGTTTGACTTCTTCCTTGGGTTCCAACAGGCGGGTACAGATTTGTCCCAAGACACCGATGGCAATGCAATCGCAGGGATCGCATTCCAAGGTTCGGCCCAAGAATACCTCAGCCTGACGATCAAATTTATTGTTGCTTTCGGCATGTGCTTCCAACTGCCTGTTTTGCTGACCCTTATGGGCAAGGCGGGTTTGGTCAGTGCCGAAGGGTTGGGAAATGTGCGCAAATACGCAATTGTCGGTATTTTGGTTTTGGCTGCCATCGTGACACCGCCTGACGTCATCACACAGGTTATTCTGTTTGTTGTTGTTTACGGGCTGTATGAAATTTCAATCTTCCTTGTGCGTCGGGTTGAGAAAAAGCGTGAAGAGCAACTGCGCGCCGATGGATATTATGACGACGAAGAAGAGTTTGACGATCCGTTGATGAAAGAATTCGACGACGAAGAAGACGACGAAAAAGAAACCAAATAATCCAAGAACATAACAGGTGGGTCGATGAATGAAGTTGATGTAAAACGCATCGCGGATGCATTGGAGCGTATGTCACCCGCACCTGCTGCGGCCCCTGATTTTGACGCGGCGGATGCCTTTGTATGGCAGGTTGACCCAGATCGTTTGGCCCCCGTGCCGACTGTTTCAAGTGTGGATTTATCCCTTTTGGTCGGTGTGGACAGATCACGTGATACGTTGATGCAGAACACCTTGCAGTTTGCCAATGGATATTCGGCCAACAACGCTCTATTGTGGGGCGCGCGGGGCATGGGCAAATCGTCCTTGGTTAAGGCGATCCATGGCGCGATGAATGCGCAGGGTCATCCATTGAAAATCGTGGAACTTCAGCGCGAGGATTTACCCACGGTTGGACGCCTGTTGAACCATCTTCGCAATAGCGATCATCGGTTTGTGTTGTTCTGCGATGATCTCAGCTTTTCGCATGATGATGAACATTACAAATCGCTGAAGGCGGTTTTGGATGGTGGGATTGAGGGGCGGCCGGATAACGTTATTCTTTATGCCACATCTAATCGCCGTCATTTGATGCCGCGCGATATGATCGAAAACGAACGCAGCAGCGCGATTAATCCATCTGAGGCGGTCGAAGAAAAGGTATCCCTGTCCGATCGCTTTGGCCTATGGCTGGGGTTCCACCCCTGTTCACAGGATGATTATTTAGACATGATCTTTGGCTATTGCAAAGCCCACGGCGTGGTAGAGGACGAAGATGTCATCCGCGCCGAAGCCATTGAATGGACCCGCACCCGCGGATCCCGGTCTGGGCGTGTGGCATGGCAGTATTTCGTGGACCTTGCGGGACGCAAAAGTGTGCGACTGTCCTAATTGCGCTGCTTTAAAGCGTAAAATGCTTTATTCATTTCAGAATTATCGGTGAGACACCGTTCTGCCGCGTCCTCATCGATTTGCACCTGTAAATCGATGCTGCTGATCAGAGGTTCAGGATCAAACCCATCGGGTAAGTTCACCGAGGCTTCATAAAGAGATGTTTCGGCGTTGTGAGTGACGTCGGAATTATCAGAGTTTAGGGTGATGTT
>JAKMGV010000140.1 GCA_022424725.1 Paracoccaceae bacterium | reverse complement strand
GGAAGCAGGCGATGCAACCATTGTTGTGACCGCAGGTCAGCTTAAGCCAAGCTCATCCTTGCGCAAGGGATTTGAAGGACACAGCAGCGCAAAGTGCGCCCCAATCTATGACAATCCCCCAACCCGCGCTGAAATTGAGGCAGACTTGAAAAAAGCGGGCCTGGCGCACGTTCCAATGGATGCGATGGATACACTGAACGCATTGGCGCGTGATTTGGAACCAGGTGATTTTCGCCAAACGTTAGAGAAACTGGCGCTCTATAAATACGGGGACGATACGGCAGTCAGCACACAGGATATTGAAGCCTGTGCGCCAACCTCTGCAGAAGCTGAATTGGACGACATTCTAAACATTGTGGCCAGCGGGCGTGCGGATCAAATTGGACCTGTGATGAAACGATTAAAGGATCAGGGGATGCAACCCGTCACCCTAACCATTGGTGCCGCGCGTCATTTCAAAACACTGTTTTCTGCGGCATCTGATCCGGGCGGCGCCGCAAACGGGGTTGGGAAACTGCGTCCCCCCGTCTACGGACCACGGCGCGATATGATCGTGCATCAGGCCCAGCAGTGGGGCGGACGAAAGCTACAGGAAGCCTTGACCGTTTTGACCGATTTGGATTTGCAACTACGCTCAGCAGGTCAACGCGCCCCCGCGATGGAATTGGTCGAACGCAGCCTGATCCGTCTGGCAATGATGGCACGGCGGTAATCCACAATCACCATTACATTGCTGGTTAGAAACAACAACGCGGCAAATCACGCAAACACCGACGTAATACCGACACGATACCGACGTTATACCGACGTGCGTTTTTGGCACGAAAAAACCCGCCACACGACTGTGTAGCGGGTTTAAATTTTTACCTGTTCAGGGAATTAGTTATTGGCGTTTAGGCCAATATCACCACCCATGGCCACCATGTCCGACAACAGTTTAGCTGCATCATCAACTGGGCCTGGTTCGTTCACGAAAACCTCTTTCGCATTGTTCAAAGCGGCGCGTGCCTCTTCAAGAATTGCGTCAAATGTTTCCTGTGTCATTTCCTCGCGTGGCAAGGCACGTTCGGCTAAAACAGATAGGTTTTCACCGATTTCGGCGAAGCCGCCGGTGACAACATATTCTTGTGTTCCGCCTGTGCTTTCGACACGCAAAATGCCTGGGCGTAGCGTGGTGATCAGTGGCGCATGACCTGGCATAGTCGTCATGTCACCATCCGCACCTGGGATTTGAACCGACGTCACCTCGAGCGACGCAACGCGACGCTCTGGGCTGACTAGGTCAAATTGCATTGTGTCTGCCATTTAGGCCTCCTTTAGGCCGCGTCTGCCGCCATTTTTTCGGCTTTTGCTATCACTTCGTTGATGCCACCAACCATGTAGAAGGCACCTTCTGGCAAGTGGTCATACTCACCAGAAATAACCGCTTTGAACGATGAGATTGTGTCATCTAGTGGAACCTGAACACCGTCAGAACCTGTGAACACTTTCGCAACGTCGAATGGCTGTGACAAGAAACGCTGGATCTTACGTGCACGTGCCACTGTCAGTTTGTCTTCTTCTGACAATTCGTCCATGCCCAAGATCGCGATGATGTCTTGAAGTGATTTATAGCGCTGCAAGATACCTTGAACAGAACGCGCAACTTCATAGTGCTCTTCACCAACAACGGACGGATCCATCAGACGTGATGATGAGTCAAGTGGGTCAACCGCAGGGTAGATACCAAGTTCTGAAATCGCACGTGACAAAACAGTTGTCGCATCCAAGTGCGCAAATGTTGTCGCCGGCGCCGGGTCGGTAAGGTCATCCGCTGGAACATAAACCGCCTGAATCGATGTAATCGAACCATTTTTGGTTGATGTAATACGTTCCTGCATCGCACCCATGTCTGTTGCCAATGTTGGCTGGTAACCCACGGCTGATGGGATACGACCCAATAGCGCAGACACCTCAGAACCCGCCTGAGTAAAGCGGAAGATGTTGTCAACAAAGAACAAAACGTCTGTACCTGACTGGTCACGGAACTGTTCCGCCAATGTCAAACCTGTCAACGCAACACGTGCACGCGCTCCGGGAGGTTCGTTCATCTGACCGTAAACAAGCGCCACCTGAGAATCAGATAGGTTGTCAGGCTTAATAACGTTGGATTCGATCATTTCATGGTAAAGGTCGTTCCCTTCACGTGTACGCTCGCCCACACCCGCGAAAACGGAGAAGCCAGAGTGCACTTTCGCGATGTTGTTGATCAATTCCATGATCAAAACGGTTTTACCAACACCCGCACCACCGAAAAGACCAATCTTACCACCTTTGGCGTAAGGCGCCAAAAGGTCGATAACCTTAATACCAGTTACCAAGATTTCTGATTCAGTTGATTGTTCGTTGAACTCAGGCGCTGGTTGGTGAATTGCGCGTGTTTCATCCGCGTTCACTGGGCCTTGTTCGTCGATTGGTTCACCAACAACGTTCAAAATACGTCCCAATGTCGCGTTTCCAACTGGGACTGAGATTGGGCCGTTTGTGTCTTGTACCGCTTGGCCACGAACAAGACCTTCGGTTGCGTCCATCGCGATAGTACGTACGGTGTTTTCACCTAGGTGCTGGGCAACTTCCAGAACCAGTGTCTTACCGTTGTTATCCGTGGATAGCGCGTTCAAGATCTCTGGTAGTTGATCATCGAACTGCACGTCCACAACGGCGCCGATCACCTGAGTGATTTTGCCTTTTGCGTTTGCCATAGTTTCGTCTCCGGTTCTTAGAGCGCTTCTGCGCCCGAGATGATTTCAATAAGCTCGTTGGTAATGACAGCCTGACGCGAGCGGTTGTATTCAATTGTCAGTTTGTCGATCATGTCACCCGCGTTGCGGGTCGCGTTGTCCATCGCAGACATCCGTGCACCTTGCTCGGATGCGCCATTTTCCAGCAATGCCGAGAAAATCTGCGTTGCTACACCACTTGGAAGAAGATCAGCCAAGATGGCCTCTTCGTCTGGTTCGTAGTCATATAGCGTTGCAGCGGCATCCCCCTCGGTCGCTTCAAACGACGCTGGGATGATTTGCTGTGATGTTGGCACTTGGCTAACGACGTTTATAAAGCGCGCATAGAAAATGGTTGCTACGTCGAATTCTCCTGCCTCGAAACGAGATAGGACGCCTTTTGCGATATCTTGCGCGTTTGAATAACCAATGCGCTTCACTTCAGATAGATCAACATGTTCAATGTAGTGATCGCCAAGGTCGCGCTTCATGCTGTCGCGGCCCTTTTTGCCTACTGTGATGATCTTCACTGTTTTGCCCGCAGCAACAAGGTCCGCTGCGTGCTGTTTTGCAAGTTTTGCGATGTTCGAGTTAAAGCCACCGCACAGACCACGTTCCGCTGTCATGACGACAAGCAGGTGGGTCTGATCAGATCCCGTACCACGAAGCAGCATCGGAGAAGAGTCCGAACCGCCAACTGATGCCGCAAGTGATCCCAATACCGCGTTAAAACGCTCTGCATAGGGACGACCGGCCTCAGCTGCTTCTTGGGCGCGGCGCAATTTTGCGGCCGCGACCATCTGCATGGCTTTGGTGATCTTACGAGTGTTCTTAACACTCTCGATCCGGTTTTTTAAGTCCTTCAGACTTGGCATAGCCTCGTCCCCTTATGCGAAATCTGCTGCGAATTCATCCAACGCGGCGCGGATTTTTGTCTCAGCTTCGCCTTTGATTTTTGGATCTTCGTTTGTGATGTAGTCCAATAGGTCCGAATGCTTGCCGCGTAGGTGCGCCAATAGGCCTGCTTCGAAACGACCAACTTGGTTTACTTCAACACTGTCTAGATATCCGTTCGTACCCGCGAAAATCAGACATACGATTTCAGCGTTTGTCAAAGGCGAATACTGTGGCTGCTTCATAAGCTCGGTTAGGCGCGCACCGCGGTTCAACAACTGTTGTGTTGCTGCGTCCAGATCTGAACCAAACTGAGCGAACGCCGCCATTTCACGATACTGAGCAAGTGACAGTTTAACTGGACCCGCAACTGATTTCATCGCGTTTGTTTGCGCAGATGAACCAACACGAGAAACAGATAGACCTGTGTTCACCGCTGGGCGGATACCTTGGTAGAACAATTCTGTTTCCAAGAAGATCTGACCGTCTGTAATCGAAATCACGTTTGTTGGAATAAACGCAGAAACGTCGCCGCCTTGTGTTTCGATGATCGGTAGAGCCGTCAATGAACCTGCACCGTGATCTTCGTTCAACTTCGCTGAACGTTCTAGAAGACGTGAGTGAAGATAGAAAACGTCACCTGGATACGCTTCACGTCCTGGAGGACGACGAAGTAGAAGTGACATCTGGCGATATGACACAGCTTGCTTGGAAAGGTCATCATAGATGATCAAGGCGTGCTTGCCGTTGTCACGGAAGTATTCCGCCATCGCTGTCGCCGCATATGGCGCCAAGAACTGCATAGGTGCTGGGTCAGAGGCCGTCGCCGCAACAACAACTGAATACTCAATCGCGCCACTTTCTTCTAGCTTCTTCACCAACTGCGCAACTGTTGAACGCTTTTGGCCAACCGCAACGTAGATACAGTAAAGCTTTTTGCTGTCGTCATCGCCAGCTGCTTCGTTGTATGTTTTTTGGTTTAGGATGGTGTCCAATGCCACAGCTGTTTTACCAGTTTGGCGGTCACCAATGATCAATTCACGCTGGCCACGACCGATCGGGATCATCGCGTCAACTGATTTCAGACCAGTTGCCATTGGTTCGTGAACAGATTTACGTGGAATGATGCCTGGCGCTTTTACGTCAGCAACGCGGCGCTCTGATGCGTCGATCGCACCTTTGCCGTCTAGTGGATTGCCAAGGCCATCAACAACGCGACTCAAGAGGCCCATGCCCGCAGGAACGTCCACGATTGAATTTGTACGCTTAACAACGTCGCCTTCCTTGATGTCGCGGTCGGAACCAAAGATAACGACACCAACGTTGTCGCTTTCTAGGTTCAACGCCATACCTTGGATGTTGCCAGGAAATTCAACCATTTCACCGGCTTGTACGTTGTCTAGACCGTGCACACGCGCGATACCGT
>JAKMGV010000038.1 GCA_022424725.1 Paracoccaceae bacterium | reverse complement strand
CTGCAGCGGCATCTGCATTGGACGCTGAATTGGTAAAAGCGGGCGAAAAAGCATTCAAGAAATGTAAAGCCTGCCACCAAGTTGGCGAAGGTGCAAAAAACAAATCTGGTCCACAGCTAAACGGTGTCGTTGGTCGTGCGATTGGTGGTTTGGATGACTTCAAATACTCGAAAAACATGGCTGCAATGGGCGCAGAGGGCGTTGTTTGGAACGACGAAACACTTGCTGCATTCCTTGCAAAACCAAAGGCCTACATCAAAGGTACAAAAATGTCTTTCTCTGGATTTAAAAAGGAAAAGGACATCGCAGCGACGATTGAATATCTGAAATCGTTTTCTGAGTAATCGTTGATTATATGATGTAAAAAGGGCGCCTTTGAGCGCCCTTTTTCATTTTAAGCGCAGGGTTTCGATGAACTTTGGCATGTTTTCTTTGAAACGGAAAAACCCATGTGTGGCCTTGGGCCAGCATAGTGTGTCATAGGGCGCGCGAATTTCACAAGTTTGAATACCGGCGGCAGACAATTGCGCCGTTATTTGATCCAGATTTGTGCGCATCGGTCCAACGGTTGGCGTTGGAACCATAATCTGTTCCAAATCTGCATGTTTTGCCCATGCGATCACATCCTCAACAGTTGCGGTGTCCGTGATGTCGGGCAACCGATCCGCATACCGTTTCAGGCATTCTTGTCGTAATCCATCAACAAAGCTTTGCACAGCGTCAGAAACATGCCACGGACTAACGCCCGTCAGGGACGGCATATAGGCCGCCGCGTGGATGTTTTTGGGTGCCTCGCCCAGCAGGTGGGTCAAATCAAAGTCATCGTCATGCAAGAGGACCCCAGTACGTTTTGAGGGCTCAATTGTGTTTGGGACCGATAGGGGCATCGGTTTGGGATGATCCGGATGTCCAAGTGGGCGCGCGTAGGATGCAAGCCCTTTTGGGCGAAACCGGCCTTCTGTGAATTTTGAAATATTATCGGCACGTGCAAGATAGGTTTTCCCAGCGGTATGCAATCCACATACCCACCGCCAGCTAAGTGTGTTTGACGCGGGATCCCCGTCCAAGAGGTGCCGCATGAAGAAATCGGCACCCAGTTCCCAAGGCAGTTCCAGCGTATGCACCCAGATCGAGGCAAACCACATCCGCGCATGATTGTGCAAATATCCAGTTTCAACCAACTCTCTCGCCCAGTGGTCAAAACAGTCTACTCCGGTTGTTCCATAACACGCCGCCTCCCATTGCTGGCGCAGGCCACCTTGGGACATGACATCATGTTTTGCTTGCGCCAGTGCTCCTTGGTAATTCGCCCAAACCGATGGGCGCAGTTCCAACCATCCTTTCCAATAGGTGCGCCAAAACACCTCTTGGATAAATTTTTCTGCGGATTGGGGACTATGCGCGCCCAGCACGGATTTTAAAACCTCAACCTCGTTAATCGTACGGCGGCGGATGTAGGGCGAAAGTTGAGATACGGATTTATGCGCATCCGCACCGCGATCATAATTGCGCCCTTGGGCATATTTGATGCCAGCGGCGGGAATGAAGTCTTTTAATCGGCGCAAGCCGTCATCGCGTGATGGGGTGAAATACATAATAATTCCTAGGTTGGGTTGTGGTGAGTTAGACCTAGGGCAGGGTGTTTCAAGTGGGTTATTTCGCCCAGCCTTTGCGCATATCGCGGGGCGCAAATCCGTATTTCGATTTAAACTGACGCGCCAAGTGAGATGTTGAATTAAATCCCGTTGCCGCCGTGATTTGCGTGATGCTCATATCCGTTTCGCTTAACAGCGCGTGCGCACGTTCCAATTTTAGCGTATAGTAAAATTGCGTTGGAGACTGTGCCGTATATTTTTTGAACAATCGCTCCAACTGACGGCGCGAAATATCAAGTGTTGCGCATAATTCCAGCAGAGGCATTGGGTCCTCTACGGTTTGTTGCATCAACTGTATCGCGTGCAGCAGCTTGGGATTGCGTGTTCCCACCATGACAGACAGAGATGATCGTTGTGGCGCCTGTCGATCATTGGATCGTTTGTGAATACACATATCCGCAACAACCAACGCCAGTTCGCTGCCATGATCCTCTTCTATAAGGGCCAGCATCATATCCGTTGCCGCATTGCCGCCACTGCAGGTGATCAATTGACCATCATTTTCATAAAGGTTTTCAGTTGGAACCAGATCGGGGAATGTTTCAACGAATGCAGGTTGGTTTTCCCAGTGCAAGGTAAATCGCCGATCACGAATGACGCCTGCCTGCGCCAGTGCGAATGCGCCTGTGCAAATCCCACCCAGTTGAGTGCCCTGACGATCCTGTTGCCTGATCCATCCCAGCACCTCTTTTGATGCGGCACGAATGGGATCGATCCCTGAACAGACAAAGATAGAGGCCTCCTTGGAAATCTGTCCCATCGCACCATCGGATTGGATCGTGACCCCGTTTGAACAGGTTGCGCCCTGTCCGTCAGGGGTAATGGCGTACCAAGTATAGAGCTGTTTTTGCGCCAATTGATTTGCGATGCGCAGGGGTTCGATGGCCGATGAAAACGCCAACATCGTAAGTTTTGGAAGGAGCAAAAAATAAAATTCACGCGCAGGTCCATCTGCCGATATCTGCAGCGAAGCCGCCCCTTTGGGAATATAGCGATCTGATGGCACGTCATTTAATCCTTTGTCGCATCATAAATTGCAAAATGTAGATTTGGAAACAATTCCTGACCCTTTTCGATCACAAGACAAAGTTTTTTCGTAACGATCCTAAGTTGTTAAGGGGAAATTAGCGTTTTTTCAAAAATCTATGCCCGCCCCCCCATTGCAGCCGCCGAGTGGGAGAACTAGTCTATTTAGAAAGTGAAACACAGATTTTCGAGTAGGAAAGCTTAGAATGAAAGATCCCGTAGACTTTTACATGAATTCGCTGGTCCCAATGGTTGTTGAACAAACAAGCCGTGGTGAACGTGCGTATGACATCTTTTCTCGTCTTCTAAAGGAGCGGATCATTTTTTTGAACGGTCCTGTTCATGATGGTATGTCCAGCCTGATTGTGGCGCAGTTGCTGCATCTTGAGGCAGAAAACCCATCCAAAGAGATTTCGATGTATATCAACAGCCCAGGCGGCGTTGTAACATCGGGTTTGTCGATCTATGACACAATGCAATACATTCGCCCAAAGGTGTCGACACTGGTGATTGGTCAGGCCGCGTCCATGGGATCGTTGTTGTTGACTGCGGGTGAAGCGGGCATGCGCTTTTCTCTGCCAAACAGCCGTATCATGGTGCACCAGCCCTCAGGTGGGTATCAGGGTCAGGCCACGGATATCATGATCCATGCGGAAGAAACGCTAAAGCTTAAGCGTCGTTTGAACGAAATCTATGTTCAGCACACAGGCCAAGACCTTGAAACAGTCGAGGCGGCGCTAGAGCGCGATAACTTTATGACAGCAGAAGATGCCAAAAATTGGGGTCTAATTGATGAAATCGTTGAAAAGCGTGCAGACGCAAGCGACGAATAAGAACATCGCGCATTCCCATACCGAAATGGGGGTGCGCATTTTTGCCATTGTGGCTGGGTCAGCTCTGTCCTAAGCTGTGATGTAAATTTAAAGCAAAGTGTGACGTTCAACTAAGAACGGACGTAAAGGACAAGGTATGGCGACCAATTCAGGCGAAAGCAAAAACACACTGTACTGTAGCTTTTGTGGCAAAAGCCAGCATGAGGTGCGAAAGCTGATCGCTGGACCAACGGTCTTTATCTGTGATGAATGTGTCGAACTTTGCATGGATATCATCCGCGAAGAAAATAAAACGACGGGCATGAAGGCGCGTGAAGGTGTGCCAACACCGCGTGAAATTTGTGATGTTTTGGATGACTATGTGATCGGTCAGGCAACGGCCAAGCGCGTTTTATCAGTTGCGGTGCATAACCATTACAAACGTCTGAACCACGCGGATAAAGGCGGGGATATCGAACTTTCGAAATCCAACATCCTGCTGATTGGTCCGACAGGGTGCGGTAAAACGCTATTGGCGCAAACATTGGCGCGGATTTTGGACGTGCCATTTACAATGGCGGATGCTACCACATTGACCGAAGCGGGATATGTGGGCGAAGATGTTGAAAACATCATCCTAAAACTGCTTCAGGCATCAGAATATAACGTCGAACGCGCACAACGCGGCATCGTTTACATTGACGAAGTTGACAAAATTACACGCAAATCCGAAAATCCATCAATCACCCGTGACGTTTCAGGCGAAGGCGTGCAACAAGCCCTGTTGAAATTGATGGAGGGCACGGTTGCGTCGGTCCCACCACAAGGTGGACGCAAGCATCCCCAACAAGAGTTCCTGCAAGTTGATACAACAAACATCCTGTTCATCTGCGGTGGTGCTTTTGCGGGATTGGACAAGATCATCGCGCAGCGTGGCAAAGGCAGCGCAATTGGGTTTGGCGCAGATGTACGTGATAATGATAGTCGCGGCGTTGGCGAAGTGTTCAAAGAGCTAGAGCCAGAAGATCTGTTGAAATTCGGTTTGATCCCCGAATTTGTGGGCCGTTTGCCTGTTCTTGCAACGCTAGAGGATTTGGATCAGGATGCGTTGGTGATTATCCTGACACAGCCTAAAAATGCCCTTGTGAAACAGTATCAGCGTTTGTTCGATCTTGAAGACACGCAGTTGACCTTTACTGATGAGGCGCTGCAAGCAATCGCAAAACGCGCCATTGAACGTAAAACTGGTGCGCGTGGCCTACGTTCTATCCTAGAAGAAATCTTACTGGATACGATGTTTGATCTTCCGGGCATGGAAAACGTCGATGAAATCGTCGTAAACGAAGAAGCGGTCACAACCAAGGCGGGGCCGTTAGTGATTTACGGTGATGCACAGCGTGAACCCGCCAGCGCGGGATAATTGATTGGTGCCCACTGGACCTGCAATGGGTTCTGGTGCATAAGGCGCACACGGTTTTTGACGGAGAGTCACATGGGTATCTTGAACACAGTTCTTCGGGCGGTCACATGGTGGAATGGCCAAACGCTGAATACGCAGTTTTATACATGGCGTAAGGGCGTAAAAGTTGGCGAAGACGATCAAGGAAACACATATTACACATGCCGTCAGGGCAAACGCCGCTGGGTCATCTTTAATGGTGAAACAGAGGCAAGCCGCGTAAACGCGGATTGGCACGGGTGGTTGCACCACACATTTAAAGAGCCCCCAACGGAGCGTCCATTGGCGCATAAAGATTGGGAAAAATCTCATCAGGAAAATCTGACAGGCACCGCCTTGGCATATGCGCCTGCAGGATCGTTGCGTCAGGCGAAACCAGCAGATCGCCAAGATTACGAGGCGTGGCAACCGGAATAATCCAATGAGTGAGAATAAAACCGAAGTAACAATAGGCGCATTGGTTTTGGCAGTCGCTGTCGGCTTTGTTTTTTATGTTGGTCAATCCACAGGCATTTCCGCATCTACAGGTGGCTATCAGATTAGCGCAGCCTTTCGTTCTGCCGAGGGTATTTCCACAGGCACAGATGTGCGCCTTGCAGGCGTTAAAATCGGCACTGTGACGAATATGGCGTTAAATCCAGAAACCTATCGCGCCGAGGTCACATTTGCGATCCAAGAGGGTATTGAGATCCCTGACGACAGCACCTTTGCCATCGAGTCCGAAGGATTGTTGGGCGGTCAATATGTTGAGGTGGTTCCGGGTGGATCCTTTGATTATCTGGTGGACGGGGATGAGGCCTTGGACACACAGGGCGCTGTTAGCTTAACCTCACTACTCATGAAATTTGTCGCAAGCGGGTCGTCCAATTGATGCGTGGACTTTTGGCGGCGGCTTTGGTGTGTTTTGCCCAAATGGCAGTCGCACAAGAGGAAACTGCACTTGCCGATGGTGCACTGCTTCGCGGTTTGGATAAGGTCAGCGGTGCGGTACATGATGTTGCGTTGCGGTCTGGAAAATCCATCGAAATTGGTAACCTGCGCGTTGCGCTTGGTGAATGCCGCTATCCGGTTGCAAACCCCGTGGGGGACGCCTTTGCGCACCTAAACATTCAGAATATAGATACCAATGATACGGTATTTACGGGATGGATGATTGCATCATCCCCCGCACTGAACCCATTAGAGCATCCGCGTTATGATGTTTGGGTGTTGCGTTGCGCGATGGCGGAAACATCGGGCGAATAATCAGGGTTGCGAAAATTCGCGTCATTGCCGATGACAGAATATAAGCGGTCCAGATAGGTTTTTTGCGGAATTTCTTCTGCCCCAAGGGCTTTCAAATGGGGCGTGATAAATTGGGTGTCAAACAACCCGAACCCCGTGTGGCGCAATCGATGCACCAGATAGGCCAACGCAATCTTGGATCCGTCCCGTTGATGAGAAAACATGCTTTCGCCAAAAAATGCACCGCCCAGCGTGACGCCGTAAACCCCCCCGATTAGATTGCCGTCGCGCCAAACCTCTAGGCTTTGGGCATCACCTGATGCAAATAGGGTGCGATACATGTCGAAAATGGTTTCATTTATCCAAGTTTCAGAGCGATCTGCACAGGCGATAACCACCTCCTCGAATGCTGTGTTGATCCGAATGTCATAGTCGCATTTCAACACTGTGCGGGAAAGTGATCGCGAGACATGAAATTCAGTTAATGGGATAACCCCGCGCATACGGGGTTCAATCCAATCAATGTCGGCAGAGTGGCGCGAACGGGCCATGGGAAATATGCCCAATGAATAGGCCCGCAAAATCGTATCACGGGACCATTCATTTAACATCACGCGTCCTCGGCATTACGCCCCGTAGGTTTTTTCCAACCACTTTTCCAGCCAGTGGATGTTGTAGTCGCCTGAATGGATGTCATCCTCGGCCAGCAGTTGGTTGAACAGTGGGACAGTGGTTTCAACACCGTCCACAATCAACTCGCTTAGCGCTCGTTCAAGGCGGGCCAATGCTTCGATTCGATCGCGTCCATGCACAATCAACTTACCGATCAGACTGTCGTAGTAGGGTGGAATGGAATACCCATTATAAAGCGCACTATCCATACGCACGCCCAATCCACCAGGTGCGTGATAGGCCGTCACCTTACCAGGGCAGGGCGCAAAATTTGGCAAACGTTCTGCGTTGATGCGCACTTCGATTGCATGACCATTGATTTCCAGATCGTCCTGTTCAAACGATAGGGGTAGACCATTGGCAACCCTGATTTGTTCGCGCACCAAATCCACGCCAAAAATTCCCTCGGTCACGGGATGTTCCACCTGCAGGCGTGTGTTCATCTCGATGAAATAGAACTCGCCGTTTTCGTACAGAAATTCGATGGTGCCTGCGCCGATGTAATTGATTTTTGCGACTGCATCGGCACAGATTTTACCAATACGCGCGCGCTCTTCTTCGGTGATGCAGGGGCCTGGTGCCTCTTCGAATACCTTTTGGTGACGACGTTGCAATGAACAATCGCGTTCGCCCAAATGCACGGCTTTGCCTTTGCCATCGCCGAAAACTTGGATTTCAATGTGGCGCGGTGTGGTCAGGTATTTTTCGATATAGACCTCATCGTTGCCAAAGGCGGCTTTGCCCTCGGCGCGCGCTGTCATAAACGCCTGTTCCATGTCGTCTGCAGATTTTGCAACCTTCATGCCGCGTCCACCACCGCCCGCGGTGGCCTTAATTATCACGGGATAGCCGATTTCATCACCGATGCGTTTTGCATCCTCTAGCGTTGGCACACCACCAACGGACCCAGGGACACAGGGAACGCCAAGTTCCTTCATCGTGTCCTTTGCCGTGATTTTGTCGCCCATCACGCGAATATGTTCGGCTGTTGGGCCAATAAACGTGATGTCGTGATCTTCGACAATTTGCACGAAACGCGCGTTTTCCGAAAGGAACCCGTAGCCTGGGTGAATGGCTTGTGCGCCTGTGATTTCGCACGCAGATATGATCGCAGGCATGGACAAGTAACTATCGATACCCGCTGCGGGCCCGATGCATACGGATTCATCCGCCATGCGTACATGCATTGCATCCGCATCTGCCGTTGAATGTACTGCAACCGATTTAATGCCCATTTCGCGACAGGCGCGAATGACGCGCAATGCGATTTCACCCCGGTTGGCAATCAGAATTTTATCAAACATTTCTGTGCCTTATTCGATAATGACCAAAGGAGTTCCAAATTCAACAGCGGCGCCATCTTCAACCAAGATGCGCTTGATAGTGCCGGACTTTGGCGCTGGAATATGGTTCATTGTTTTCATCGCTTCCACGATCAACAGGGTATCACCCTCTGAAATGCTTGCTCCAACGGAAATGAACGCAGGTGCACCTGGTTCGGCTTGCATATAAATGGTACCTACCATGGGGGAGGGAACCGCACCCGGATGCGATGCGGGATCATCACTTGCCGCTGCTGGTGCTGTTGCTGCGGCGGGTGCGGCAACTGGCGCAGGTGCGGCGGAGACGGGTGCTGCGGCCATCACAGGGGCGGCGACAACACCACCGCGGGCGACCCGCACGTTTAGGCTGTCGTCCTCTCCATATTCACGGCTTACTTCAAGCTCGTTTAGGTCGTTTTCGCGCAAAAGCTCGGCCAATGCTTTGATGAATTCTACGTCCTGGTCGCGATTGTTTTTTGTCATTTTATCCCTCAAGCGCCTATTTGGGTGCGTAATGCGTGCCCGTATCTGTTCGAATTGACCCTCTATACGCCAGAAAAACCGCCCTGAAAAGAGAGTTCGCTTGCCTGTTACAAAGTGATGAATTTTGTGAATTCAACCAGCAGGATCGCAAAATTAGCAGAATGACATTTGGCAGCGATTGCTTTTTCTGATCTCAGGGATAGTGTTTCGTACGTTGACAGCAGGAGAGCGATGATGAATTTGTCCAGTTGGCTTATCCGGACGGCGCAGGTTTTAGGGGACCAACCCGCGCTGTTTCATGGCACCGATCAGATTGCGAATTATGCCGAATTGGCCGACATGGTGCAAAGCTGTGCGTCTTGGTTGCAGGACAACGGTGTCGCTGCTGGGGATCACATTGGCATTTTTATGAAAAACACACCTGAATATTTGGTGGTTTTTTATGGGATCTGGGCCGCGGGTGCGGTTGCCGTTCCGATCAATGGCAAATTACACCCCAAAGAGGCAGATTGGATTTTGGAAAATGCAGAGGCCAAATTTGTGCTTTGCTGCGATGGTTTGGGCGCGGCACTTGCTGAAATTGAGTGTTGCGCCCCTGTTTTTGTGCCTACGTTAGGTGATTTTACGGATGGACGCTCTTTTCAAATTGTCGAGCGACACAGCGATGATTTAGCGTGGTTGTTCTATACCTCTGGCACCACAGGACGCCCCAAGGGCGTGATGATCACGCACGGGATGATCCGCCAAATGGCGCTGGGGTATTTTGCAGATGTTGATCACGTAACTGCGCAGGATACGGCCCTTTACGCGGCGCCGATGTCCCATGGTGCGGGGCTTTATAATATTATGCATATGCGGGTTGGCGCACGTCATGTTGTTCCAAAATCAGGTGGGTTTGAAGAAGGTGAAATTTTTGAATTGGCCCGTCACTTTGGCAATGTGCATATGTTTGCCGCCCCAACTATGGTTAAACGCATGACGCAGATTGCGAAGCAGCACGGGGAAACGGGCACGGGCATCCGAACCATCGTTTACGCAGGTGGTCCCATGTATTTGGCCGATATTATCGAGGCGGTTGATCATTTCGGCCCGATTTTTGTTCAGGTCTATGGTCAGGGGGAATGCCCCATGGGCATTACAGCACTTTCGCGTGAAGAGGTGTGCGATCGCACCCATCCCAATTGGAAAGAGCGGTTAAAGTCAGTCGGCCGTGCCCAATCCACGGTTGAGGTTCAAATTGGGGACGAAAACGGAAATATTTTGTCCGTTGGTGAAATCGGCGAAATCATGGTGCGTGGTGATTTGGTCATGCCAGGATATTGGAAAAACCCCGAAGCCAGCGAAAAAACACTGCGCAATGGGTGGTTGCAAACGGGGGATATGGGGGCGATGGATCAGGATGGATATGTCATCATGCATGATCGATCCAAGGATATGATCATTTCGGGTGGCACAAACATCTATCCCCGCGAGGTTGAAGAAGTTTTGATGACCCACCCTGATGTCATTGAAGCATCTGTGGTCGGTCGTCCGAATGCCGATTGGGGTGAGGATGTAGTGGCCTTTATTGTTGGGGATGTTTCAACGGATGCTTTGGACGATCTGTGCTTGTCACAGATTGCGCGTTTCAAACGACCCAAGGATTATGTTTTCCTCGATCAGTTGCCAAAAAATAACTATGGCAAAGTGTTGAAAACAGTCTTGCGCGAAAGCTTCAAATAAAAAGGGCCGATCCATGGATCGGCCCCGTTTTTTGTTCGTACTAAGTTTGCTTAGTCTTTGCGGTTCATGCGATTGGCGATTAGGTCGTCAACAACCGCTGGTTCGGCCAATGTGGATGTGTCACCCAATGCACCAAAATCGTCCTCGGCAATTTTGCGCAGGATACGGCGCATGATTTTACCAGAACGTGTTTTTGGTAGGCCAGGGGCCCATTGGATAAGATCGGGCGATGCGATTGGGCCGATTTCCTTGCGTACCCAGTTGCGCAGCTCTAGGCGCAATTCATCGCTTGGCTCTTCGCCCGCCATCAATGTGACATAGCAATAGATGCCTTGGCCCTTGATGTCGTGTGGATAGCCCACAACAGCTGCCTCTGAGACTTTTTCATGTGCGACAAGCGCGCTTTCAACTTCTGCGGTGCCCATGCGGTGACCTGATACGTTGATCACGTCATCAACACGACCTGTGATCCAATAATACCCATCCGCGTCACGACGGCATCCGTCACCTGAGAAATAGTATCCTTTGTAATCTGCAAAGTAGGTTTTGATGAAACGGTCGTGGTCGCCATAAACCGTGCGCATTTGGCCAGGCCAGCTGTCCTTGATGCACAACACGCCTTCGGCTGCGGTTTCGGTGAGTTCTGCGCCAGATTGTGGATCCAGCAAAACAGGTTGAACACCAAAGAAGGGTGTCGTTGCAGACCCAGGTTTGGTTGCTGTTGCACCTGGAAGGGGTGTCAATAGATGACCGCCTGTTTCAGTTTGCCACCACGTGTCCACGATGGGGCAGTTTCCTTTGCCGACCACGTCGTTGTACCAATTCCATGCTTCTGGGTTGATGGGCTCACCCACTGTTCCCAAAACTTTCAAGGATGATAGATCGCATTTTTCAACGAATTCGTTGCCCTGACCCATCAATGCGCGGATCGCTGTTGGGGCAGTATAGAATTGGTTTACGCTGTGCTTTTCGCAGACCTGCCAGAAACGTGATGCATCTGGATACGTTGGAACGCCTTCAAACATCAGTGTTGTTGCACCGTTGGCAAGCGGGCCATAAACGATATAGCTGTGTCCAGTGACCCAGCCCACATCGGCCGTACACCAATAAATATCACCTTCATGATAATCAAAGACGTATTCGTGTGTCATCGACGCCCAAACAAGGTAACCACCTGTTGTGTGTACAACACCCTTTGGGGCACCTGTTGAACCAGATGTATACAGAATGAAGAGCGGATCCTCTGCATTCATGGCTTCGGGTGCGCAGTCTGGTGACGCCTCTGCCATTGCCGCAGTGTATGAATGGTCACGGCCATCTTTCATCGCAACATCGCCAGAGGTGCGCTCAACCACAAGCGTTTGAACGTCGCCGCAAATGTCCAATGCTTTGTCAACATTTGCCTTTAGCGGTGTGTTGCGTCCACCACGGGGTGCTTCGTCTGCTGTAACGATCAGGGATGCTTTACACCCGTCGACACGCGCAGCCAAAGCTTCCGGGGAGAAACCAGCGAAAACGATAGAATGGACCGCACCGATGCGCGCACAGGCCAACATCGCATAGGCGGCCTCTGGGATCATCGGAAGGTAAAGAACCACGCGGTCCCCTTTGCCAACGCCCATGTTTTTGTAAACATTTGCAAGTTTTGACACCTGTACGTGCAATTCATTATATGTGATGTGCTTTGACTCATCTGGGTTGTCGCCTTCCCAAATTATGGCGGTTTGATCACCGCGTGTCGCAAGATGACGGTCAATACAGTTGGCAGCAACGTTTAGTTCGCCGTCCTCAAACCATTTGATTGAAACATCAGGGTAGGCGTAGCTAACATTCTTAACTTTTGTAAATGGCGTCATCCAATCGACGCGCTTACCATGTTCGGCCCAAAATGCCTCTGGATCGTTTATAGATGCGGCGTACATCGCATCGTATTTGTCTTTGTTGATATGTGCATTTGCGATGAAATCAGCACTTGGTGGGTACATTTTATCTGACATGAGTTCCCCCTAAGGTCGTGAATGTATCTGTATATGGAGGGTTTCCCAAGGCCAGTTTATCCGCCCTTGGGACAATGGTTTAGATCGCCAAATATTCAGAGCGCAGTTCCGCGTTATCCAAAACTTCTTTGGCAGAGCCGTCAAAAACAACGGATCCTGTGTCCATGATCACAGAACGATCAGCCAATTCCAGCGCGCGAACAGCGTTTTGTTCAACGATAATTGTT
>JAKMGV010000139.1 GCA_022424725.1 Paracoccaceae bacterium | reverse complement strand
TTATTTAGTATTTTAATTGTTTGTACTGTGGTTGGCCTTGCTTATTGGGCCTATCAGGAAAACATCAAAACGCAAAACGCCCTGACCCAGACCGAGGAGTTGCAGCGCGATATTGGCACCGCACGTGCGCGATTGTCCGTTCTGCGTGCGGAATGGGCCTATTTAAACCGTCCTGATCGGTTAACGGATTTGGTGAACCTAAATTACAATCGGTTGCATTTAACACCCCTGCAGGCGGAAAATTTTGGGGCGATTGATACGATTGAATTTCCCTATGACAATGCCTTCCCATTGGGAGAGCTGTCTGATCTGGTCGAGGTCGCAAACCGTGAGGCGGATCAATGACATACCCGTCACTGCGCACACCGCTTCGTCCGCTTAGTCGCATATTGCCAGCCCGCGAACGCGGGGAAAATACGAATGTGATCGAGCGCGAAAATATCCGTGCGCGGCATGAGGCCGAAAAAGAGGCCGTGCGCCAACGCGCCCAAGGGCGTTTGTTGGTTTTGGGGATTGTGTTTATTTGCCTTTACAGCGTGATTGCGATCCGTGTCGGCACACTTTCGTCAAGCGAACCGGTTGAACCACGCGCACAAAATGCGGGCGCATCCATTATCGCGCAACGTGCCGACATTGTGGATCGCAAGGGGCGCATCTTGGCGACCAACTTGGAAACCCATTCGCTCTATGTTGAAACCGCACATCTGATTGATCCGCAACAAACGGCCCAAGAGCTTTCGATTATCTTCCCAGATTTGAAACCTGAAAAACTGGTCAAAGATTTCACAGGGGATCGTAAATTCCTTTGGATCAAGAAAAAGATCAGCCCAGAACAAATGCAGGCGGTTTATGACATCGGTGATCCAGGTTTGCGGTTTGGCCCGCGCGAAATGCGCTTATACCCCAATGGCAAACTTGCCGCCCATGTATTGGGTGGGGCAAGTTTCGGGAAAGAGGGGGTTCAGGCCGCCGAATTGGTGGGCGTGGCAGGGGTTGAAAAAACCTTTGATACCCGCCTGCGTGATCCAAATATTTCTGGGCAACCCCTTGAATTATCTCTGGATTTGTCTGTGCAATCCGCAGTTGAACAGGTGCTTTATGGCGGGATGAAATTGCTGAATGCACGCGGTGCGGCGGCAATATTGATGGATGTACACTCGGGCGAAGTTGTCTCAATTGCATCCCTACCTGATTTTGACCCAAACCACCGTCCGCGTCCCCCTGTTCAGGGGCAGGCGGCCGATAGCCCGCTATTTAATCGTGCGGTTCAGGGGGTTTATGAGCTGGGCTCAACGTTTAAAATTTTTGCGGTTGCGCAGGCGATGGATTTGGGGCTTTTGAACCCAACAACGGTCATGAATACCCAAGGCCCAATTCGTTGGGGCAAATTCAAAATCCGCGATTATCACGATTATGGTGCTAAATTACCCGTGTGGGAGGTGATCACAAAATCATCTAACATCGGCACGGCACGCATCGCGCAGATGATTGGCGCGGAAGAACAGCAAAAGTTTTTGACCAACTTGGGCATGACCGACCCGATCAAATTTGAAATGATCGAGGCAAGCGGGGGTAAACCATTACTGCCTAAGAAGTGGTCAGAACTCTCCGCCATGACAATTTCCTATGGTCACGGTTTGTCGGCAACACCCATGCATTTGGCGGTTGGTTATGCGGCGATTGCCAATGGCGGTCTGCGGATTCAACCCAGTCTGTTAAAGGGTGGTTCAGGGGCTGAACCTGTGCGTGTGATGTCGACGGCCTCGGCGGCAAATTCGGTAAAAATGTTGCGCGGCGTGGTTACGGATGGCACCGCATCCATGGGCGAAGTTACGGGCTACGCGGTTGCGGGTAAAACGGGAACCGCGGATAAGCCCAGTGCCCAAGGGCGCTATGAAAAGGATAAGGTGATTGCCACCTTTGCCTCAATCTTCCCAGCACATGATCCCAAATATGTCTTGGTCGTTACCTTGGATGAACCAGAGGATACAGCAGGCAGCGAAGCACGGCGCACAGCAGGATGGACAGCCGTGCCCGTTGCCGCCGAAATCATTCGTCGTATCGCACCCTTGATGGGCCTTCGACCAGAGATTGAAGCCGATGATTTAGGTGATATAACGCAAGTGTCTTGGGACTAGCCGCGACAGGAGATTTCACAGCATATGGCCAAACACACGGTATCACTCCAAAGCCTTGGATTGGCCCTTGATGCACAAGGTCAGATTGAAATCACAGGCCTTGCGCTGGACAATCGTAACATCAAATCAGGGGATTTGTTTGCGGCGCTGCCTGGCAGTGCCGTGCATGGCGCCCGATTTGCGCAGGCTGCGATGGATGCAGGCGCGGTTGCGGTGCTGACAGATACGGCGGGAATGGCCGAGATTTCAGGGGTTGATCCTAAAAAAATTGTCATCGCCGATGATGTACGCGCATCTTTTGCACGCGCGGCTGCATTATTTTATGGGGGGCAGCCAAAAACCATGGTGGCTGTGACGGGGACCAATGGCAAAACCTCGATCAGCAGTTTTTGTCGCCAAATTTGGACCGAGTTGGAAAAACAGGCGGTTAACATCGGCACAACAGGTGTCGAAGGCGCCTTTACGACGCCCTTGCGGCACACAACACCCGATACCCTAACCCTGCATCGCATATTGGCCGAGGCGAAATCCGCAGGCATCACCCATGCCGCGATGGAGGCATCCTCACACGGATTGGATCAACGGCGCTTGGACGGTGTGCGCATCAAGGCCGCTGGATTTGCGAATTTTACCCAAGACCACTTGGATTATCACAAAACATTCGATGCCTATTTTCAGGCCAAGGCGGGGCTCTTTGATCGCGTGCTGCCAGATGAGGGATGCGCGGTCATCAACATTGATGACCCAGCATTGGACACATTTTCTGATTATGTGATCGCGCGGGGTACACGCACGATCCGAATCGGTCTTGACACCCGTGCCGACCTGCGGATCGAGGGCGCGCGTTTTGACAGATTGGGTCAGGATGTGCGTTTTACCTATCAAGGGAAAACTTATCAAAAACGCTTGAATCTCATCGGGGGGTTTCAGGCGGGCAATGTTTTGATGGCCGCACTTTTGGTGATTGCGGCGGGCGAAGACCCTGCCCACGTCTTTGATACGTTGGAACATTTGGAAACCGTGCGCGGGCGCATGCAATTTGCCGCGGCACGTGAAAATGGGGGGTCGGTCTATGTCGATTATGCCCATACACCAGATGCGGTCAAAACTGCGCTACAGGCATTTCGCCCGCATGTGATGGGACGCATGATTGCGATTATCGGGGCGGGCGGAGATCGCGATGCCACGAAACGTCCCCTTATGGCAGCCGAGGCGGTGGCAAACGCCGATTTTGTGATTGTCAGCGACGACAATCCGCGCAACGAAGATCCCGCAACAATCCGTCAAATGGTGATGGCGGGGGCAAAGGGTGCGCAACATATTCTTGAAATCGGAGATCGGGCCGAGGCGATCTTGCGTGCGGTTGATATGCTGGGCGCAGGGGATGGATTGATCATCACGGGCAAGGGGCATGAAACGGGCCAGATTATTGGGGATGATGTTCTGCCCTTTGATGATTTGGAACAGGCCTCTGTCGCGGTGCAGGCTTTGGATGGGATGATGTCATGACACTATGGACAGCACAGCAGGCGGCCTTGGCCACAGGCGGTCAGGCAGTGGGGGATTGGGCCGCCACGGGCGTGTCCATCGACACGCGCACCTTGCAAACGGGTGATTTATTTGTTGCACTAAAGGCTGCGCGGGATGGTCACGATTTTGTTGCGAATGCCTTGGCCGCAGGTGCAGGTGCCGCGTTGGTGTCGCACGTTCCCGATGGGGTGGATGACACCGCGCCCCTGCTGATCGTGCCAGATGTTCAAGCAGCGCTTGAGGCATTGGGCCGCGCCGCGCGTGCGCGCACAGAGGCCAAAGTGATTGCGGTGACGGGATCGGTTGGAAAAACATCCACGAAAGAGATGCTGCGCCACATGCTGGGCGCATGCGGGAAAACCCATGCTTCGGTTGCCAGCTACAACAATCACTGGGGTGTTCCCCTAACGCTCGCGCGGATGCCAGCGGACACGGAATTCGCCGTGATCGAAATCGGTATGAACCATCCCGGTGAAATCGCGCCCCTTGCTAAAATGGCGGCCCCAGATGTCGCAATGGTCACCACGGTGGCCGAGGTGCATCTGGAGGCGTTTGACGACATCAACGGAATTGCGCTGGAAAAGGCCTCGATCATTAATGGTTTGGTGCCAAATGGCGTTGCGATCATGAATGCGGATACCCCTTGTACCAAGGTGATTGAAACTTACTCAAAGGATGTAATCACACGTTGGTTTGGGGCAGCGGCAGCTGACGCTTCGCTTTCTGATGTGCACGTTCAGGGTGCAGAAACGCGTGCTGTGTTGCAGGTAGAGGGCGCAACATATCCCGTCACGATTGGCTCTGCAGGACGCCATTTTGCGATGAATGCGCTGGGTGCATTACTGGCCGTTGGGTATTTGGGGGCAGATCGCAGAACTGCGGCAAGGGGTTTGGTCGCGTGGAATCCTGTGGGCGGGCGCGGGGCGCGTCAAACATTGAACATCAAGGGTGGAAAGCTTGATCTGATTGATGATGCCTATAATGCAAACCCAACCTCGCTGCGCGCCGCAATGCAAGTTTTGGCAGAGGCAGATGCATCCAGAAAAATCGCCTTTTTGGGTGACATGAAAGAGTTGGGCAAAAAAGAACACGACTTTCACCGTGATGTCGCGCAATGGCCCTGTACCGAGGCTATTGATATCATTCATACGGTGGGCGCCCTGATGAAATCACTACACGATGAGTTGCCCAACGGAAAGCGCGGGCAACATTTTGTGGACAGCGCTGCGATGGCCGCGCAGGCTGCACATTTGGTTCAGGCGGGAGATGCCGTGTTGCTAAAAGCATCGCTAAGCACGAATATGCGCAAAGTTGTTGACGCACTCCAAGAATTAGGCCATCCGCCCATGGACAACAAAGGACCCTAACGATGCTCTATCTTCTCACGGCGCTTTCTGATGGCGGTGATTTCTTTAACCTCTTTCG
>JAKMGV010000138.1 GCA_022424725.1 Paracoccaceae bacterium | reverse complement strand
ACGCCCAAGGATTTGGTGGGCTGCGGTTTCCTTGGCTGGATCACGGGGGCAGATGTGGTGATGCAGGGTGATCGCTGCTCAGTCAGTAATCTGAACTGGGGCATGCAGATTTTTCAAAACGCGGCAGGGGATGCAGGGGCCACAGGGTGGTGGGCTACACTCTTAGTTCTTGTACTCTTATTTCTGGATGTGGAGTTCCGGAGAAAACCGCGCAAAATGTTTGATGCGTTGGCTGAGGCAGGGATAACAATTTCCACGCTATACCTAATGTTTTTGGCTGTAACGATAATTGATGTTTGCCTTACTTTCACAGGCCTTTCCAAATTTGTGGCAATTGACGTGTTGCGGTTCTTGTTGTCCTTCGATCTAGCAGGTGGTGGATCAACATTGTTCCAGTTCTTTGCACTATTGATCACAATGTTATTGGCAGTTTTGCTGGGAATGGGAATGCCTGCGGTTCCCGCCTATGTGAATGTTGCGCTGTTGATGGGCCCCTTGTTGGTGGGCTTGGGCATTGCAACATTTACGGCGCATATGTTCATCTTTTACTTTGCGGTGGCCTCGGCCATTACACCGCCCGTTGCCTTGGCCGCCTTTGCCGCATCGACGATCACCAAGGCCGAACCCATGGCGACAGGGTTCAGCGCCGTGCGCTCAGGAATTGTTATGTTTGCAATCCCCTTCGTTTTTGCGTTTTACCCAGAGCTATTGTTGGTGGATCAAGCCCTGATTGATCCATCGAGCACCGCGCGTGAACCACTGCCCGGGTACGAGGATGGGATCAACTATGGCGCGCTTGCCTGGCTCTTGGCGCGCCTGGTCTTGGCCTTGTATTTGGTGGCCAGTGCACTTGCCGCCTTTGATGCCCGTGCCTTGACCCCGCTTTGGATCTCCGTGCGATTGATCCTTGCTGTGGGAATATTGATGCGTCCAGACACCATTCAATTTGGGGCAATTTTGGCCGCCTTCGCCGTTTTGGGACTTCACCATTTCCGCGCTCCAAAATCCGTGTAAGGGAGGTACATATAGCAACCTTTGTCCTTGTTCACGGTGCATGGCATGGGGGGTGGTGTTGGACACCACTGAAACAAAAACTGTGCGCGTTAGGGCATGAGGTGCATACGCCAACGCTAACAGGACTGGGGGAACGCGCACATTTACTAAGCGCTGACATTACGGCGGATACTCACGTTACGGACATTGTGAATACCCTACGTTGGCGTGACCTTAGGGATGTGATTTTGGTGGGCCATTCCTATGGTGGTTTGATCATCACGGGTGCTGCGGATCGTTGTGTGGATCGTATCCGTGCATTGGTTTATTTTGATGCGTTTGTGCCCGAACGATCGGAGCAAGCAATCTTTCAAAATGCTAATCCTGAACGCATGGCCGCATTTCAACGTCAAATCGATGCCGGGGCGATTGGATTGGAACCCGATGGCGCGTCGATCACATGGGCCGAGGATCCAAATTTACGTGCCTATATCCTGTCCAAATGCACGCCCCAGCCCAAAGGAACCTTTGCCACGGGCGTGACATTGTCGGGGCAACAAGATGAGGTTTCATATAAACATTATATTGTTGCGGCCAAGAATTCACAGTCTCCGTTTCAGCGTGAATATGAGCGATTGAAAACACGTGCGGATTGGTCACATGATGTGCTAAATACATGGCATGATGGTATGCTAGAGGCGCCAGATCAGATGGCACAAATATTGGATCGCTACGCGAACAACCTATAGGATTAATCACATGAAAAAACGTCCCAATTTTCTATTTTTTATTACCGATCAACAACGTGCGGATTGGTTGGGCTGTTATGGACATCCTGTTTTGAAAACACCCAACATTGATGCCATTGCGGATCAGGGGGTTCGATTTGAAAACTTTTACACGGCTTCGCCCGTGTGCATGCCAAATCGTGCATCGCTTTTGACGGGGCGGTACCCCAGTTTGCATGGGTTACGTTATAACGGCTGCATCCTGCCTGAAAATGCGGTGACATTTGTCGATCTATTGGGGGATGCGGGGTATCACACTGCGGCCATTGGCAAAAGCCATCTGCAGCCGTTTACAGGACTACCCCCTGTCGGGCGCAGCAAAGACGATAGTGTTGTTGAGGCATGGCGAGGCAAGCGCACAAAGCCCTATGAAGAGGAACCAGAGGCCTATGAAAGCGATGACCGTTACGACATAACCACCCCCTATTACGGTTATCAGCATGTGGATATGGTTACGTCACACGGGGACAGATGTGGGGGGCATTATCGCCAATGGTTTCGTGAAAACGCCCCTGATTGGCGGGCGCTTCATGATCCTGAAAATCAATTGCCTCACAACTATTCCTGTCCACAGGCCTATCGCACCCCAATTCCCGAAGACTTGTATCCAACGGCCTATATACGCGATAGCGCGATTTCCTATCTGAAATCACGACAGGATCAGGATGCACCGTTTTTTGCCTTTGTCAGCTTTCCTGATCCTCATCATCCGTTTAATCCGCCGGGCAAATATTGGGATATGTATAGCCCAGATGATTTTGAGGTGACACTGCCATATGACTCAAATCAAAATCCAACACCGCCGTTAAAATGGCTTTATGACAATTGGAAGGGAGCGGGTGAACAAATGACCCCGCAAACGGCCATGATGTTGGATGATCAACAGATTAAAGAGGCCATGGCGCTGAGCGCTGGCATGATGGCCTTTGTTGATGATGCGATTGGCGAAGTGATGCAAGGTTTGCGGGATGCGGGATTGTATGAGGATACGGTTGTCTGTTTTAATTCTGATCATGGCGATTATATGGGCGATTATAACATGATCCTAAAGGGCGCGTTGCAATATCGTTCCATCACACAGGTGCCGTTTATCTGGTCTGATCCTAAGATCCGTCAGTCAGGGGTCACCGATGCGCTTTGTTCGACAGTGGACATTGCGGCCACCATTTTGGATCGGGCAGGGGTTGCGCCGTTTAACGGTAATCAAGGGCAAAGCTTTCTATCCGTCACCCAAGGCGAGCAGGGCCCCCGCGAAGAAGCCTTGATTGAATATAACGACGGGGGGCGGCGATTGGGGTTTGCAGACCCCGCACGCGTGCGATCCGTTGTGACCAAAGATTGGCGTTATACCGTTTATCGGGACCAAGATTGGGGCGAGCTTTATGATCTAAAGTCGGACCCCAAGGAGACAGACAATCTTTGGGACGACCCAGCCCACGCCAGAACCCGCGCCTATTTTGCCGAACGGCTAAATCACCATTTGATCGCACAAATGGATGAAAGCCCATTGTCGGACAGAATTGCATGAATATAATTGATTATTGCATTGATAATTAGAGAAAATCACAAATAATACTGCTGTTTTCATGGGGTTGATATAATTAGGACCTAACGACCAACGTCGAATTCTGGCCCTTTGCGTTTTCCATAAAACGCGCGTTGTGCATCGGACATTTCGGTTTCATCAAGGGCACCCAACAATATCCCACGTGCTGGGGATCGTTTGCGTTCGGCGATGACATCAGCGGGGCTCATGGTTGTGCGTTGGGACAATCGACGCGCCCATTCGCTTAGGGCTTCGAACATCTCTTGTCGGATGGGTTCGTGCTCTGCACTTGTGCCCAGATCGCTTAGTTCATTTGGATCGTTTTCCAAATCAAACAACATGGGGCGGAACCCTTCGGCATAGATGTATTTCCAACGTGTGTTAGCGACCATATATTGTCGCGGATCATCAACCTGTTCTGCCAATGCAGCATTCCCAGGCGAAATACCGTAGTCATTTTCTGAAATCACATAGTCGCGCCATTTTGCAGGCGTGCTTCCGTGCAAAAAGGGCAAAAGCGATGCGCCCTCTAAAATATGTGGACGGGCCTTGGCCCCAATTACATCCAAAAAAGTTGGCGCTAAATCAATGGATTCAACCAAGGCATCGCATTCGGTTCCGCGTGTTCCGTCAGCCTGATCCGAGGGATCGCGAATGATCAATGGGATTTTGGAGGAACAGTCATGGAATAAATCCTTTTCCCCCATCCAGTGATCGCCAAGATAATCCCCGTGATCCGAGGTCAAAACGATCAAGGTGTTGTCCCACAAACCACTGGACTTCAGATAATCTAACAGGCGGCCCATTTGATCATCACATTGTTTAATCAACCCCATATAGGACGGGATGGTGTGTTCCAAAACCTCATCACGTGAAAACGATTGCCCAACGCGGTTGTTAACGTAATTGGCGTAAACGGGGTGCATATCGACCAATTCATCGTTGCTGCGATTGACGGGGATCACATGCTCTGCTCCGTACATTTCGTTATAGGGGGCAGGGGCGATGTAGGGCCAATGCGGTTTGATATAACTCAGATGCAAACACCATGGTGTCTCGCCTGCCTGATCCATGAATTCAATCGCGCGGCTTGTCATATAGGGCGTTTCGGAATCCTCTTCTTTAATTGCGGCAGGTTTGCGGGCATTTTCCAACAACCATCCCGACAACACATTCCCGTCCTGATCCCGTGCAGAATTGGCAAAATCATGCCACGGATTGTCCCCGGGATACCCTCGTTCGCGCAACCAATCGTTATAGGTAGCAGCCCCGCCATCATCGTAAAATCCATCGGGTCCCTCGGGGCGCATGCCGTCATCGCGTTCGTATACGTCAAACCCGCATTGTTCGGTGCGCACGCCAATGATGCTATCTGCGGGAATTCCCAAACGGGCCATGCCTTCGGTATCGGCCTTCATGTGGGTTTTGCCAACCAACCAACACTCCATACCATTGTCACGTAAATGATCGCCTAATGTGTGTTCGCCGACCTTTAGGGGGACACGGTTCCACGTCGCACCATGTGAATGACAATAGCGCCCTGTATAAAAGCTCATCCTTGAGGCGCCGCATACAGGTGATTGGCAATAGGCGTGGGTAAAACGCACACCCTCTTCAGCCAAGGCATCAATGTTTGGGGTGTGCAAATGCGGGTGTCCCGCACAGCTTAGGTAATCCCAACGCAGTTGGTCAAACATGATAAAAAGGATATTTTTCGCCCGTCCCATAGTGTCACCTTTACTGGGGTGTTATTTTGATAGGCAGTTT
>JAKMGV010000137.1 GCA_022424725.1 Paracoccaceae bacterium | reverse complement strand
AAACCAGATGCAACAGCGCGCAACCTAACAGGTAAAATCAACGCGAAATTCGAAGATGCGGGTCTTCGCATCGTTGCACAAAAGCGTATCCAATTGACTAAAGCGCAAGCGGGTAAATTCTATGAAGTGCATGCAGAGCGTCCATTCTATGACGAACTATGCGAATTCATGGCCTCAGCACCTGTTGTTGTTCAGGTTCTAGAAGGCGAAAGCGCAATTGCGAAAAACCGCGAAGTTATGGGCGCAACTAACCCAGCAGACGCAGAAGCGGGCACAATCCGCGCAGAGTTTGCACAATCTGTTGGCGAAAACTCTGTTCACGGTTCAGACGCACCAGAAACAGCAGCAGTTGAAATCGCGTATTTCTTCTCTGGTTTAGAATTGGTGGGCTAATCACCCAGCGGTTTCGGATCGCATTTGCGATCCGACCAAGGCGGAGTGCGCTGCACTCCGCCTTTTTTGTGGCGCATTAATTGGGCCCAAGTGTCATCATGCGTTCAATTATTGCACTTCGAACCTTCCACATCGTAAGTACCACCTGTCTGTTTCCAAATACACACTGTGTCTCGTTCTTAATAATGCAGGCCGTTTAAGTCATAGAAAAATATATTATTTGAGCAGAAGTGTTAAAAACGCGCTTTTATAAATAAATACCGATCCATCAATGGCGTAGGATCGCCCATGCGATCAATCACGCGTTCAGGGTGTTTGACGACTTGTTTGATGATCCATTCCGCTTGATAGCCTGACAACAATGCCCATTGGCTGGGTTTTGCAATTTGGCGGCGTAGGGGCAGGGTGCGCTGAACTTCGGCCGCGCGTGTGGCGAGTGTTTCGCTGCGTCCATCGTCCAACGGGCGTTTGCCCGCGTTTTGCAGGGCAGGGATGGCATGCATGAACTGCGCAAAACCAAACGCTGCGCCCAAGCGTTGAACCACATCCAAATCACAAGGGCCAAGCATGCCTGCGGCAACCGCATAAAGATTGCCCGATGTGTTCAAAAGATAGGTGTCAAAGGCCTCTTTGTCCGCGAAAGGGTCGGCGTAAATATCCCATCGCCGCGCATCCACCAAATCCTGTAACAGGCGGGCGTGATCAGGGGTGATGTAATAGGCCAGCGGCGTCACCACCTCGTGGCGGCGCACAACATCACCATTTGCGATTTCGCCCAAGGCATCGTGCCACCATTGCAGGCGCATTTCAGCGATCATCGCCTCTTTCGTCACCCACGGGGCGCGCGCGACCTCTAGGTTAAACGCAAACAATGTGAACAATGCTGGGCGCAGATCGGAAGGTGCCGCCATAACCGCGCGAAACCGCAATGGATCGCCACGTTCAACCAATTTCGCGCAGGCGATAACATCCTCAGAATACATGGGGATTAGGCACCTTTTTGCGTGTCATGCAGGATTTTCCACTGCATCGCCTCGATCAGGGCCTCAAAACTTGCGTCCACAATGTTGGGGGAAACCCCCACTGTGGCCCAACGACGCCCCTGTGCATCCTCGCTGTCGATCACAACGCGTGTGACGGCCTCGGTTCCGCCTTGGGTGATGCGAACCTTAAAATCCACCAAACGCATGTCGGCTATCATATCCTGATATTGGCCCAAATCCTTGGCCAATGCCTTGGCAAGCGCATTGACCGGACCGCGATCTGATCCTGTTTCATCCATGCTTTCGCTGACAGACAGGCGTTTTTCATCGCCCACTTTTACAACAACGACGGCCTCGGACAGACTGACCATTTTGTTGTACTTGTTTTTGCGCCGCTCGACCGTGACACGATAGCGTTTCACGTCGAAAAAGTCGGGCATTTGTCCCAATTCGCGCCGCGCAAGGATTTCAAAGCTGGCCTGCGCAGTGTCATAGGAATACCCTTCGGCCTCGCGTGATTTGATGACATCAAGGATACGACCCAAGGCTGGATCACCCTTTTCAACGCTGATGCCCGCATCGCGCAAACGTTTGATCAGGTTGCTTTGACCTGCCTGATTGGACATGGGAATGATGCGTGCATTTCCAACGTCACTTGGATCAATGTGTTCATAGGTGCTGGGATCCTTTAGGATCGCGCTGGCATGTAATCCCGCCTTGTGCGCAAAGGCAGCACTCCCCACGTAAGGAGCCTGACGCGATGGAACCCGGTTCAAAATGTCGTCCAACAGGCGCGATGTGCGTGTCAGCGTTTTCAATGCATCCTTGCTGACACCAATATCGAATTGGGATGCATAGGGCTCTTTCAACAACAGTGTTGGGATCAGGGATGTCAGGTTTGCGTTCCCACACCGTTCGCCCAGTCCGTTTAACGTCCCCTGAATTTGGCGTGCGCCCGCCTCGACCGCGGCCAGCGAATTCGCAACGGCGTTTTCTGTGTCGTTATGGGTGTGAATGCCCAAACGATCCCCGGGAATGCCCGCGGCGATAACATCGGTAACGATGGATTTTACCTCACTAGGCAGGGCGCCGCCGTTTGTGTCGCATAACACAATCCACCGTGCCCCTGCGTCCATCGCAGCCTTTAGGCAGGTGATGGCATAGTTTGGGTTCGCCTTATAACCATCGAAAAAATGTTCGGCGTCAAACAACGCCTCGCGCCCTTGGGCCACACAATGAGTAATCGAGGCTGAAATCGTTTCGACGTTTTCATCCAGCGTGATGCCCAAGGCCGTGGTCACGTGAAAATCATGGGTTTTGCCAACCAAACACACCGCAGGTGTGCCCGCGTTTAGGACCGCGGCCAATACATCATCATTTTCGGCGGACCTGCCCGCACGTTTGGTCATGCCAAATGCGGTGAACTGGGCGTTTGTGTCTGGACGTGCCTCAAAAAATGCGCTGTCGGTGGGGTTGGCGCCGGGCCAGCCGCCTTCGATGTAATCAATGCCAAGATCATCCAACGCCCGCGCAAGTATTTGTTTTTCGTCGGTGGAAAACTGCACCCCTTGGGTTTGTTGTCCATCGCGCAGGGTGGTGTCGTAGATGTATAAACGCTCTTTACTCACGGCGGTTCCTACTTTTCTTGGCCCGTTGACCTTTGGGCTACATGATCCCGTCCAATGCGGCAATGTCAAATCCTGCAGAGGGGACAAGTTCCACACCTGTCTTGCTCATCCGTACCTCAAGCCCTGCGCCCTGATATGCGGATTTCAGTCTGTCGACCTCGCTGAAATCTTTGGTGTCCATGGCGGTTTGACGGACCGCAAACAAATGCGCCTCGTATGCGGATAAATCCACGGCCTTTGCCCACGCGCCCATATCAGGCGTCAGCAGTCCAAGAAGCTCAGCTCCCGCACGCAGCCCCGCAACATCACCTGCGTTTGCCAATTTGTGCAGCTCTGCAATCACACCCGCCGTGTTCAAATCATCGCCCAACGTGTCCAAAATGGTTTGGGGCAGTGTGCCTGCCGCATGATCGGCAACCAATCCACGCCATTTGCGCAGGGTTTTTTCGGCCTCTTTCGCCTTGGCATCGGTCCAATCCATGGGTTTGCCATAATGCGTTGACAGGAACACAAAACGGATCACCTCGCCCGCATATCCCTGATCCAACAGATCGTGCACGGTAAAGAAATTGCCAAGGGATTTTGACATTTTCTTACCTTCGACCTGAAGCATTTCATTGTGCAGCCAGATGTTCGCAAATCCCGCGTCGGGATAGGCACAGCAGCTTTGGGCGATTTCGTTTTCATGATGGGGAAACATTAAATCGTTGCCGCCGCCATGAATGTCAAATGATGCGCCAAGGAGTTCATAGGACATGGCAGAACATTCGATATGCCACCCCGGGCGGCCACGGCCCCACGGGCTGTCCCAACCGGGCAGGTTATCGGCAGAGGGTTTCCAAAGGACAAAATCCATCGGATCACGTTTATAGGGCGCCACCTCGACCCTTGCGCCTGCAATCATATCATCCAGTGATCGACCCGATAGTTTTCCATAATCCTTGTAGGAGGACACAGAAAACAAAACATGCCCTTCTGCGGCATAGGCATGGCCGTCAGAAATCAACTGTTCAATCATCGCAACCATATGCGTAATGTATTCGGTTGCGCGGGGCATATGCGTTGGCAACAGATTGCCCAATGCCCCCATATCATCCAAATACCATTGCGTTGTTTCTGCCGTGATCTCTGAAATATCCCGTCCACTTGATGCGGCGCGTGCATTGATTTTGTCATCCACATCCGTGAAATTACGGACATAGGTCACATGATCCGTGCCATACACCTGCCGCAACAGGCGGAAAAGAACATCAAACATGATCACATTACGCGCGTTCCCAATATGGGCGCGGTCGTACACGGTGGGTCCACACAAATACATGCGCACGTTATTGGGATCAATTGGCGCAAACACCTCTTTTGCGCGGCTCATTGAATTGTGCAATTTGATCGTCGTCATTTGGGTGTCCTTTGCCATGGGCATACGCAGGGTTAGGCGGGACTTAGCAATTTCATTTAGGGAATGTAAACAACCTTAAATCCAACCTCGATAGATTGAATTAGCAACAGCAAATAATGTTTGTGTCGAGGGATATCATGGAATGTGGTGTATCAAAAGACCCTGGGAAATTCAACAAAATTCCAGTTTGACTTTTTCACCCTCTCGTGGCCCATTCGGGGGAACAGGCAAGGGGTGGCAGATGCAGCTTTCAAAACGTATTCAGCAAATCACAACGGATGGATCTGATGGGTGGGAGATCCTTTATAAGTCCCGCGCGATGATCGCCAAGGGACAGGATGTGTTGGAGTTGACCATTGGGGAACACGATATTCGTACCGATCCCAAGATTTTGGCGGCGATGCATCAATCGGCCCTTGGTGGGCACACGGGATATGCCAGCGTACCTGGCACACCCGAATTGCGCCGTGCTGTTGCGGCGCGTGTTCAGGATCGCACGGGTGTTCCGACCAATCATAAAAATGTGCTGATCACACCTGGGGGGCAGGCGGGTTTGTTCGCTGCGATCCTATGTGCCACCGACCCGGGGGACGGTGTTGTGCATCTGGACCCCTATTACGCAACTTACCCCACCTCAATCCGCGCAGCCAGTTGTGTGCCCATGCCGATTAAAACGGGGCCAGAGAATGATTTTCAACCCA
>JAKMGV010000136.1 GCA_022424725.1 Paracoccaceae bacterium | reverse complement strand
TGGTCCGAAAAAATATTCAAGGAAATGCGTACGGGTGAAGTGGACGCGGTTCACGTTACGATCACCTATCATGAAAACTTCCGCGAAACAGTGCATAATATTGAACGCTGGAATCGATGGTTTGAACAATATCCCGATCTTATTTTTCATGGGCGCACCGCAGCCTGCGTAAAAACCGCACGCGATACCAACCGCACTGCGATCTTTTTCGGATCCCAAAATCCCAGCTGTATCGAAGACGATATCGGTTTGGTCGAGGTTCTGCACACCCTGGGTTTGCGGTTCATGCAATTAACCTACAACAATCAATCATTGCTTGCGACTGGGTGTTATGAACAGGAAGACATGGGCCTGACGCGCATGGGTAAGGAAGTCGTGCGCGAAATGAACCGCGTTGGGTTGGTTGTGGACATGAGCCATTCAGCGGAGCGTTCGACGCTTGAGGCGATTGAATACTCGTCACGTCCCATTGCCATAACCCACGCAAATCCAGCCTTTTGGCATTCTGCACTGCGCAATAAATCGGATGATGTTCTACGCGCACTTGGGCAGTCGGGCGGTATGTTGGGATTTTCGCTATATCCCCATCACCTTGAAAATGGCAGCGACTGTTCGATCACCTCCTTTTGCGAAATGATTGCGCGCACTGCGGACCTGATGGGCACGGAAAACATCGGCATTGGTACGGATTTATGTCAGGATCAACCCGACAGCATCGTTGAATGGATGCGTGTGGGACGTTGGACAAAATCCATAGATTATGGTGAGGGCAGCGCCGATAAACCCGGGTTTCCGCCCATGCCAGACTGGTTCAAAGATAATCGAGACTTTGGAAATATCAGAAACGCGCTATCTGATATGGGCATGGCACCATCAGAAATTGATGGCGTCATGGGCGATAATTGGTATCGTTTCTTTGAAAACAACTTTGGCCCATTGGGGTAGGGTGTAAGCATGACGCAGCAGATTGATCATTCAGAAACACGTGCTGTGGCGCTTCGCACACCGGCCACTGTGATGCGATTGGACAGAATGGGTGCCGCGCATCCCATGCGCTTGTCCTTTTTGCGTATACTGCTGCGTCGTGCGGAAAGTGAAAATTGGCAATTCACGCGCACCGAATGGAATGTGGATGACAAGGGCGTTGGCCACGCAGTGTATCAGGCACGGGGCCCCGAACGCACCTATAGCCTGATTGCGTTCGCGCATGATTTACCTGATGAGGATCGCACTGATCGCGTAATTGCCACAGCTTGGGATGCGACATTTACCTTGTTTGATGGTGTCCCAACCGAAGGCGATATTCATCGACTATCCCAAAACGTCCCGCATCAAGAGGCAGGGCGAATTTCCGAGAAAGAGCTATGTTTGTCACGTGCAAACCGTTCTGTGCGATTGTTCAACTACGTTGTAGACACGCTCAGCCAAGGTATTCAGCCAGACGCAGAAAAATTGTTCGACGTTGGATATTTGATGCGCACAACCGCCGTTTATGGGTCTGGGAAATTTGGCGCGGTGGATTATTCCGCAATCCAGTATCGCGAAGAATTGCAGGCACCGTTTCAGGCGGAAATGTTGACTGTTTGGCTTATTCGTTGGTTTGCGATTGATATTGTTAACCACATGGCAAAATGCGCGGGCGCAGAGCGCGCGGTGGAACTTGATCCAATGCTTGCACGTCGATTGGGTGTTGGGAATTCAACGGGTTTAGGTATGGCTCCATTTTTGGTTCGCCACCCGGATTTAGTAAACGCATGGATCACGACACGCGAAACCGCATTGGCAAGGGTGCGGTCGCTGAACGCATATGATCAGGAAACCAAAACAGGTTTTTTGTCGGCACTGACAGAAGCCATCGAAAACGCACAATTTTGGAATACATCGCATCCGTTACAGGTTACGCGATTGGCAGACCTGCGAAATGATTTGTCATTACTTGATACCTATGTGCGCACTTTTGATTGGGACATGAAAATGCCATGGGATCGTCTGTGGCGTTGGGGTGAACAGCATCTGTCGAACGAAGGGCAAGAAGCGTTACTTTCCCTTTTGTTAGAGCCACATGGAGGCATCATTGACGAACTGGCGTCAGATTTATCCTCTGCGCTGGGTAAGGATAAGAAAATTGATGGCGCGATGTCGGTTGCTGAGCTGAAAGAAATCTTAAGCGAACATTTCAACTGGGCCGTGTCGACCGATTTCCAAGATAAAGACGAAAACGCGCTATTTTGGTATGTTTCAGAAGAAAAATTGGAACCTCGCATAGGCCGTGTTGGCATTGATGAAGGCCATGAATTGGAGCAACCACTTGGCATTGCGCGTTTAATTTCTGATTTGTCCAGTGATCTGGAATCTTGGAAAAACTCTGATCCTATTGCAGCTGTTCTTATGCGGCATCCTGAACACAGACTGGCGGTTAAACGTGTGCAGCAGGCGCCATCTAATCCCTATGGTGAAATTCAGGACAATCTGGTGGGCAAAGATACGCTTCCCATCGACATGATGCGCTGCAAATTGGCGTTTTTTGGCGCATCGCGTTTTGATCCGCGTTCCGACAAATGGGTTCGGATTAGCCTGTTTCAGGACATGCCATTCCCCTATCAACTGGTTCAGGAATACCAAACATGAGTGTCTCCCTTTCCCAAGGTGAAGCGACCGCGATTGTTGTGAAAGCTGCGCGTGGTTTTGGCCTAAGTTGGGGGTTGGCAGAAGAGGCGGGTTGGGCCCTTTGCCAACTCGGGCAATTTGGTGATGATCCGCTTTCATGGTTTGACCGCGCATTCAATGAATCAACAGAAAACTGCCCTATCACGATTGGGGCGACTGTGATGGACCACGCGCCGCTTGCCGGCAGCCTAGCGCAAAAAGGGGGTGATTTGGATCATATCAGAATGCCAATTCTGCTGATACCATTTTTGCGCAAATCGGCTCAACGGGTTGGACATAGATTATTTCTTTGCGAGATCATCAGTGGACTGCGGGTGGATGTGAGTGACGACTTAGGGAAGCATATCGAACATTTGAGTTCGATATCTGCGGGTCATGTTGTTATCGAAGTGGGTGCGCACTTAAACAGCTTTCAACCGTTAAAACCTAAGTCGTATAGATTTCAGACATCTAAAGACACACTTGCGCGGTTGGATAAGCTGAGCTCACGTACTTATGTGCCAGAAACCGAAGCATCGCGCATGTCAGGTGCGGGCGCAGGTGCATCCGACAACGATTAGGTTTTGTTCCCCAAATCAGTGATTTTTTGCCATAACACGTCATCGACATGCACGCTTGTCATTTGATCACGTTGTGCCCCCGGGATGCGTGCGCCTTCATCTTCTGCAATCGCATCTGCTAGTCTTTGGAAACGTTCCCCAAATTGATCACCAAACGTTGTGGTATCCATAATGATATATGTTTGGCCCAAGCGGTGGGGCGGGCCATCTGCCAATTTCAGGCCACCAACATCCAATGAATTAACGGACCCGGTCATCGCCGATGCCATAAGTTCCACCAATAGGCCGAAACCCCAACCTTTATAACCGCCCGCACTGCATAGGGATCCTTTCAAGGCGGCCTCTGGATCGTCGGTGGGGTTACCATTTTCGTCGACTGCCCAGCCAAATGGAATTTTTTCACCCGCGTATTTCGCCATGGTGATTTTGCCCAAGGCCACCGCAGACGTAGAAAAATCAAAATGCATGGCCATGCCGCCTTGTCCGTCTGGAACGGAACAGGCAATTGGATTTGTTCCTATAACGCGTGATTTACCCCCCGGTGCCGCAACCACAGGTGATGCGTTCGTGAATCCCAGACCGATCAAACCATGGGTGGCGATCTGTTCCGTGAAATAACCCAAAGAGGTGCATGTGTGACTGTTGCTAACAGAGTAAAGCGCAATGCCAGTTTCACGCGCAACTTTGCAGGCAGTTTCCAATCCTTTGGCAAATGCAGGTTGTGCGAAACCTAACTGAGCATCAGACAAAACCGCGGAGGTTCGTGGTTTGGTCACAATTGGATCAGCATGCCCATCCACACGACCCGAAGCCAACTGAATGCAATAACTTTCCACATATTGCAGCCCGCATATGACATTGCCATAGGATTCTGAATGCGCGGTTGCTTTAGCAACTTCATCTGACTGCCATTCGGTAGCACCATGCGCGATCAGAGCCTTTTTTGTCAGGTCGAAAATTTGGTCAATACTGCGGGTTGGCATGTTCATTCCTGTCGTTGTCTACTCAGACATCACCTAACCGATGAGGGGTCTATCTCCAAACCAAATTTTGCTAAGGCAAAAAGAAAGCGCCCAGTGACCCTGAGCGCTTTCTTAAGTCGACAATTATTGTTCGATTATACAGCTTGAATGTTGGTTGCTTGGCTTTTGCCGTTGTTACCAGTCTCAACGTCAAAGCTGACTTTCTGGTTGTCTTGCAGTTCGCTCATGCCTGATTGCTCGACTTGACGAATGTGTACAAACACATCGGCGCCGCCATCTTCAGGTGCGATAAAGCCATATCCTTTGGTTGCATTAAACCATTTTACTGTTCCGTTTGCCATTTTATTCTCCGTATGGTTTGGAATTGTACTCTGTTTTCAATTACGCCGCGCGGGCGCGATTTGATTTTTTGTTCCGCCAGCGGCCCTTAGCCTGTGGTTTTTTACGTGCAGGTTTCCCAGCGGGTCGATTGTGCGCTGACTTGGCAGCCTTAGGATTAATTAGCCGCTCAATATCATTCAATTTTTCCATATCGTCGCGCGTCGCTAGGTTTAATGCGATGCCCTGCGCGCCATTGCGGCCCGTTCTGCCGATGCGATGAATGTAATCTTCCGTTTGGCGTGGTAAGTCAAAATTGATCACTTGATGAATATGAGGCACATCAATGCCACGCGCGGCTACATCTGTTGCGACAAGCACGCGAAATTTATTGTCGCGCAAATTTGAAATGACGCGTTCGCGTTTGCTTTGGCGCAAATCGCCGTGAATGGCTTCTGCGGTGATACCCGCAGATTTCAAACGTTTCGCCATTTTTTCGGTGGCGAACTTGCTGTTCATAAAGACAATTGCGCTTTGATCATGTTCTCGCAATGCATCGACCAGCATTTCAAATTTGCCGTCTTTGCTGAC
>JAKMGV010000037.1 GCA_022424725.1 Paracoccaceae bacterium | reverse complement strand
GATTTGGAAGCAAAGGTTGATGAAAAACTGAAAGAGGCCCAGCCTCAGGTTGAGATGAAGGGCTTCCGCAAAGGCAAAGTGCCTATGGCGATGCTGAAAAAGCAGTTCGGCCAACAAGTGATGGGCGAAGTGATGCAAGAATCCATCGACGGCGCCGTCAACACTCACTTTGAAGAAACAGGCACGCGTCCTGCGATGCAGCCTGCGATCAAAATGACCAATGAAGATTGGAAACAAGGCGACGACGTTCACATCGAATTTTCGTATGAAGCGCTACCAGAAATTCCAGAACTAGATGCAAGCGGCATCACGGTGGAAAAAATGGTTGTGTCTGCAGATGACGCATCCGTTACAGAAGCATTAGAAAACCTAGCCGCGACTGCGCAAAACTTCAAAGATCGCCGCAAGGGATCAAAAGCAAAAGACGGCGATCAGGTTGTGATCGACTTCTTGGGCAAAGTGGATGGTGAAGCCTTTGAAGGTGGTGCTGCCGAAGATTACCCGCTTGTTCTTGGCTCAAACAGCTTTATCCCAGGATTTGAGGATCAGTTGGTTGGCACAAAAGCGGGCGAAGAAAAGAACGTTGAAGTGAACTTCCCTGACGATTACGGCGCAGAAAACCTTGCGGGTAAAGCGGCCGTCTTCGAATGCACCGTCAAAGAAGTGAAAGAGCCTGTCGCCGCAGAAATCGACGATGAATTGGCAAAACGCTTTGGTGCAGATGATCTGGACGCGCTTAAGGCGCAGGTGTCCGAGCGTCTTGAGTCTGAATATGCCGGTGCGGCACGTGCGGTGATGAAGCGCGCGTTGTTGGATCAGTTGGACGGTTTGGTGAAGTTTGATCTGCCACCTTCCATGGTCGAAGCAGAAGCCAAGCAAATCGCACACCAGTTGTGGCATGATGAGCACCCAGAGGTGACAGATCATAACCATGATGAGATTGAAGCGACAGAAGAACACACAACATTGGCAGAACGCCGCGTGCGTCTGGGCCTATTGATTGCGGAAATCGGTCAAAAGGCGGAAATCGAAATCACAGATGCGGAAATGACCCAAGCGATTATGGCCCAAGCGCGCCAGTATCCAGGTCAGGAACGCCAGTTCTTTGAATTCATCCAGCAGAACCAGCAGATGCAACAACAACTTCGTGCACCATTGTTCGAAGACAAAGTTGTGGATCACATCATCGAAGGCGCAAAAGTCACTGAAAAATCAGTCGACAAAGACGCCCTTCAATCCGCTGTGGACGCGATGGAAGACTAAGGTCTTTTTCCAAAACATTCTTAAAAACCCGCCCATCGCTGGCGGGTTTTTTTTGTTTTAACGGTTTCCAATCCAACCCCAGAGTGGCAATCGCTGACCGCGCCCAGCAAACCGCAGATTTGCCGATGCTACAACGCATTGCGTTTCGCACTTCCTGTGTTGGAGCGAACACAAAGCTGCACATCGCAATTGTGGCCTTTTATCCCTTCCTGCGTGTTTGTTTTGGAACAGCATGGGGGCGGACATAGGTTTCGGTGTGATCATAGATTAGGCCTGCTATATTTTTGCCAGTCGCCTTTTCAATCCCCTCCAGCCCCGGGGACGAATTCACCTCTAGCACTTTTGGTCCATCATTGGAGCGTAGCGGGTCAACACCCGCCATACGTAAACCAAACGCTTTGACTGCGCGCACGGCTGTTTCACGTTCAGCCTTGGTAATGCGCACGGTGTTTGCCTGACCCCCTTGATGCAGATTTGAGCGAAAGTCCCCCGCAGCTGCAGACCGTTTCATCGAGGCCACGACTTTCCCGTCGATGACCCAACATCTGATGTCTTCTCCATTGGCTTCTTTTACAAAATCTTGGACCAGAAAATTCGCCTTTAATCCTCGAAAGGCAGAGATAACCGATTGCGCAGCCTTTTTGGTTTCCGCCAAAACAACACCTTTGCCTTGGGTGCTTTCCAAAAGCTTAACAATCAAGGGGGCGGTGCCGACCAATCCGATTAAACTATCCGTGTCTTTGGGGGAACTTGCAAACGCCGTGTTTGGCATGCCAATGCGATGACGGGCCATCAACTGGTGCGAATGCAATTTATCGCGACTGGCTGTAATCCCCTGAGAACCGTTCACACAATAGGTTCCGATTGTTTCAAACTGTCGAATGACGGCGGGGGTGATCGACGATCCAATCCGCGGGATCACCGCGTCATAACGGGGCAGGCGAGCGCCATCATAATGTACTTCTGGGGACATGGCATTGATCGCCATATAACAGCGGCTGGTATCAATTTTTTCAACCGTGTGACCGCGGGCTTCGCCCTCGGCAATCAGACGATCATTTGAATAATTGTTTTCCCGTGTCAAAACCGCGATACGCAGGGCGCGTCTGATCGCACTTTCACGCATTGCGCGGGTTGAATGATATAGATCATAATTCAGTTCAGGTTGGCAAAATCGTTCTGTTGCATTGATCGTAATCTCAGGCAACAGGGCCTGACGTCCCACCAGCATATGCATGGCCATGCCCAAGCGATTTGTCAAAGTGACCTCAATCGGCCACGACCGGCCGCCGACCAAAAATTCGGTTTCAATCACATAACGAGATTCGCTTTCACCATTGGATGATGTGACTTCACGACGATCAATAATCGGTGCCGAACATGGGATAACAAGATCATTGCGCCCCGGAATTGGGTGCACCATGAAACGCACATGGGGATTTTGGTTTGATCCAAACGTTTGAATATCAAGCGCATGCAGCGCAGAAGTGCGCGCGCCTGTATCAATTTTCGCCTTGAGTGCGGGCAGGCCAAGTTTGGGAAGTGAAATCCACTCTTCCCAACCAAAAGTCAGAGAATTGTCTATGAGGTGTGTTCCAAAATAAAAACAGAGCTGCCCGTTAATCTACGATTGTAACATCTGCAAGAAAAAACAATTTAGACTTGGCTTTTTCTTTAACTTGTTTCACAGGGGTGTCATGACACAGAGATTTTCGTTTGAGCTGCAATCCACCGACGGTAAGGCCCGTCAGGGGGTGATTTCCACACAGCGCGGTGAGATCCGTACACCTGCGTTCATGCCCGTGGGCACCGCCGCGACCGTGAAGGCGATGATGCCTGAAAGCGTGCGTGCCACAGGGGCTGACATCCTATTGGGCAATACCTATCACCTGATGTTGCGCCCCACGGCGGAACGGATTGATCGCCTTGGGGGTTTGCATAAATTCATGAACTGGGACCGCCCCATTTTGACGGACAGTGGTGGGTTTCAGGTGATGTCGCTCTCCTCCCTTCGGAAACTGACCGAAGAGGGGGTGACGTTTAAATCCCATGTGGATGGATCGCGTCATGAATTGACGCCTGAACGATCCATGGACATTCAACGCCTGTTGGGCAGTGACATCGTCATGTGTTTTGACGAATGCCCCGCCTTACCCGCAGATCGCGCCCGAATTGAGGAAAGCATGCGCCTGTCCATGCGTTGGGCGGCACGTTCACGCGATGCTTTTGGCGACCGTCCCGGACATGCCCTTTTTGGGATTCAACAAGGCGGCTTGGAACAGGATCTGCGCGGCGAAAGTGCCGAAGCGCTGCGCGCAATCGAATTTGACGGCTATGCCATTGGCGGATTGGCCGTGGGCGAGGGGCAAGAGGCGATGTTTTCCGTTTTGGATTACGCACCTAACATGATGCCCACGCATAAACCACGCTATCTGATGGGCGTCGGTAAACCCGATGACATTGTTGGTGCGGTGAAACGGGGCGTCGACATGATGGACTGTGTCCTGCCGTCACGCTCTGGACGGACGGGACAGGTGTTCACGCGAAACGGTGTGGTCAACATCAAAAATGCCCGCCATAAGGATGATCCGCGCCCGCTGGATCATGACTGCACATGTCCCGTATGTTCAAATTATTCGCGTGCCTATTTGCATCACACCTTCCGCAGTCAGGAAATCATCAGCTCGATGTTGCTGACATGGCATAACCTGCATTATTTCCAAGAACTGATGGAAACAATGCGTCAAGCGATTGCAGCAGGCCGCTTTGCCGAATTTGAGGCAGAGTTTCACGCAACCCGCGCCAAGGGCGACATTGATCCGCTTTAATGGTTGAAATCGCGGCTGTGGTCCTGATGGCGTGCGATGACCTTATCCAAGGCTCTGCCGCGCAGATGGGGGCGAACGGTCGTTGTCCCCATGTTCATATCAGGGAACAGGGCGTGTAATTCGCGGCGGCTTTCGGCGGGGATCATGCGCAGTGCTTGGGACCCTGTGAATAGCGTTTCGCCCAAACACCCATGTGCCTTTATCAACTGATGTTCGGCTGTCATGACATGATAATAGGTGATTGGGGCGTCGCTCTCAACAACATCAACACCAACTAAGTCCAACAAATCCTTGGCACTGACCAAGGCCTGATGTTCGCCCGTGATGCGTTCCACAATGTTTGAGGATAGGCACAAACGGTGCTGTAGGGACAGGATAAGATCGCGTTCAGGTTGATTGTGCCCCAAGGCATGTGCCGACACGCGAATGGCACGCAAATGGGGTTTTCGCGCCAATTCTGCCGCGGTTAGGGTGCGTTTTCCGATCCAGACAATCGGTTGGTATCCTGCGTCAATGGTCCATAGTAAATCACCGACGCTTAAATCTTCAATCGTGATTTCACCCTGAATGGTGCGCAATTTCGTTCCCGCCCCATAGCAGACCGTGCCCGTGAACTGGGATGGAAACCCATCATATAGATCGGAATAGGCGACATAGGTCACATTGGCTTGCGGGTCCCAATCCAGGTTATCAAGGCTGTCGTAATGGGTGATTTCCGAATAGGTATATCCAGAAGGTTCGGTTTGACCGTTGGGATAGGGCATGTTCATTTGACTAAGGTCCTGATCCGTAGTCGGGAAAAAGAAATAGGCGGCGGCACCCTGCGTGCTTTGCATGGAAATCAGATATCCAACAATGGGCGATCCCTCTTGCACGCCTTGATAACTGTCAAAGCGCAGACCGATCAATTTCGGCTCGACAATAAAATCATAGGTCACGCCCGTATCGGTGACAGAGTTCCAATCCCCAACTGAAAACTGGGCCCCTGTCATCGGTTCCATATGCGCCGATGAACTATCGTCGAAATAGCTGTTTTCCACCTGCGCATTTGTTTGCACCGTGCCCGTGTCCGTAAATGTCATAAGCCCGGATGACACCAATGTTGCAGCAGTCGAACCTGGATCCCCCGAAAGCTCTAGGAAAAAGCGATCAACCTTGGCATCCGCCAATTGTTGCGACGTTAATCCCGTTTGTTCGGTATGGTGTGTGTTCGTTTGATACCTTGTGCTGAACACGCCGCCTGATGTGCTGATGCTTGCCATAATTTATGTCTTCGTTCTTTAAACCCTATTGGGTGTTTAAACGACAAAAAAACCATAGATATTAAAGCCCGCGAACAAAATTGGCTGATGGATCAGATATATCGGCAAACTGTGACGTCCCGCAAACGCAAAGGGGCGCGCCCAACCCCAAGAAGGCCCATAATATGTAAAGGCGTTTAAGCGCGTAAACAGGGCATGTGCCGCCATGCCCGCAAAAAACGCAAAACCCCAGGGCATGATGGGGCGATAATCCACACTGCCCGTGGTTTCACTGGTCCAGATGATCCACATCCACCACACCGATCCCTGAACAGGTCCGTCCGCCCAAATGAAATAGGATCCAAGGGCCGCAGCACAGGCCAGCGGAACCGCCCAATGCAAGGACAACAGGGGCAGGGACAGAAGGCTCATCGCCAAGATCAGATGCAAAATCCCAAAGCAGATCATATAGGGCCCAAAGGTGAAATATGTGACAATGGAAATTCCCACGGCCGCCGTCCCCAGCAATGCCACGCGTCGCCAAACGGTCCGCCACTTGATGCCAGCGCGATGTGTGTGTTGCCACGACAGGCCCGCCAAAAACAGAAAGGAGATCGCGATTGAACGTTCGAACATGCGCCATTCGGGCTGAAACACTGTTCCTGCCTTGATATAGCCGAAATACATTAGATCGAAGGTGAAATGAAACACAACCATGGCCAAAATCGCCATGGCCCGCAGCAGATCAAGCCAGATGAGTCGCGAATGTACGTGCGTCATAACCTGTCATTACCGCGTGATCTGTGAAAAGGCGAGCCTTGCCTTACCCCAGCACGAAAAACAGCGTGAAAAGTGCCAAAAACACCAACACAGCCGTCGCAACCATCCCGCCCATACGGGCCTCGGATTTGTGGGGTTTGCGATTTGGGTCGGGTCGGTTCTCTGGCATATGGGTCCTCTTCACGCGGTGTAAGACAGGATATAGGGTACACACCTTCAAAATCCCAGTTGAAACGTAAGAAGAAAGAACCTACGTGCCCGATAAGTATTGATGACTAGGGTGTCATATTCGCGGCCGGTGTAGGCGTAGGGTTGGGTTAGGGTGCCTTGGGTTTGGGTCAGTTGGCCGTAGCTGTCGTATGCATAGCTGGCCACAACGGTCCCAGTCACCGTATCCGCCACGTGGATCACAGACCCCTGACGATCCGCATAAATGCTACGCTCAGACCCAGAGCCAACACCACTGGATATGCTATATTCCTCAAACCCGACGGATTAGGACGACATCCGTAATTAACTTGAAAGCTTCGGTAATCTTGGATTCTCTTGATTGGACACATAGATAAAAAAAGCCCTGATCCCAAGCCAAATGTAGAGCAACCTCAGGATTAGTATTCCATCAAAGCCATGTGATGAAAGCTTCAATTTATAAATTTCGCGCGTTGCAACAATATGGCCCCTTCTATGAGATAATTCGAGTGTGTGCACCCACTTAGAGCTTTCCTCGCTCGAATGAAGTGACTTGATCTTAATGTATACAGTGTATCCGAGCCCCGGATGCATATGTTCGCCAAGGTGCTCTACTATTTCGTTCCAACCTGCCTGATCATCCGTGAACGCGCATAAAATTGCGATACTGTGTAACAACTTTGAGTTACCAGATGTTCCATACAAATATAATTTTGATTTCACACGATTAAGAACTTCTGTGTCTTGCGCGTTTTGCTCTACCAACACATAGACAAATTGCAGGATATTTTCGTAATTTCTGTCAGCCAATTCCGAAAAGATATTTTCAACAGTCTTTGTCATTTGGTCCATCTTGGGCGTTCTCCCAAACGTCGTCTAAATCTTTCATTTTCTTTTGGAACTTTTGAACTTGTCTGACTTGTCCTTCCAGTGTTTGGAATGGTAGATCATTCTGATCCATTTGACCATCAAGTGAAGCATCAAGACCTGATACAGCAGGAGCTTAGGATTCATCGTAAATATCGCTATATCGACGTATAGAATATATTCTGAATTTTAGAGGAAAGATGGTGGGTGATAAGAGACTCGAACTCCTGACATCTTCGGTGTAAACGAAGCGCTCTACCAACTGAGCTAATCACCCGATAGGGGGCGTAATAGCCAAAGCGGTGCGCCTGTGCAAGAGGGTTCGCGCGAAAAAATTACCTTTTTCTTCGACGCTTTGGCAAACTGCAGCTAAGCTATCATATGAGGAGGGTGAAATGCCGTTTGAACCAGATAAACATCAGATGTTGCCGACCCGTCATTTTGATGATTTCCAGATGGGAGAGCGATTTTTTGCCCCCTCTCGCACGATGTGCGAGGGCGTTTTTGCCGCGTTTCAGGCGGCAAGTGGGGATAATCATCCGATCCACTATGATCGCACCTATTTAAAATCATTGGGCCATCCTGATTTAATGGCACATGGATATATGAGTCTTATTCAGGCGGCGATTGGGGCATCGCCCTTGGCCCATGAAATGGGGCGGGCCTTGATCGGGTTTGTGGATCAATCTAGTCGGTTTTTGCACCCCGTCTACAATGGCGATACATTGTATCCTGCGTTTGAAATCAACGAACTCACGCGCCAAACCACAACGGGGATTTTGGGCGTGGTGATCGAAATCCATAATCAGGATGGCATCTTGTGTGTTTCAGGCAATCAGCGATATTTGATGCGCCTTTAAACGGGTGGGATCATCCCCATTTTTTCGCGCGCATCCCTTAGGAACAGATCATAGGTTGTTGTGATTGCATCCTGATCCACGTCCCCCGACAGATCATCGGCCAATTTGGCCAGGATCAGCGCCTTGGCACCTTTTTGCATCTCAAATGAGTGCAGGGCGGCTGTACGGTGTTCTTTTTCGTCGGGGGATATCTGCATCAATGACACGCCCCAAACCGCGATTTGGCGCAATGCCATCATTTCCGCGCGAAATTCCTTTTCCTGATCATAGGCAAATTTTGCCTCAAATGCGTTTTCTCTGTCATCAAATGTACTCATCATAAAAACCCCTTATCCTATTGAATATATGGGGATGAAATGCGCGATTTGAATGAGGGGAGGATGAAAAAGGCCCCCGTAATTTGGGGGCCTTTTTATTAATGTGTGATTTGGGCGCTGCTTTGGGCCTGTTTGGCCCGTTCTGCGGCGGCGGCATCCTCTGCCGCTTGATCCCATTCGATGGGTTCGGGTTGACCGACCAAGGCCTGTGCCAAGACTTCTGACACATGGGTGACGGGGATGATTTTTAGCCCGTCTTTGACCGAGTCTGGCAGATCGGCGATGTCCTTTTCGTTTTCCTCTGGGATGAAAACCGTTGTGATCCCACCGCGCAGAGCAGCCAACAGCTTTTCTTTCAACCCGCCAATGGCCAGCGCGTTGCCGCGCAGGGTGACTTCGCCTGTCATGGCGATATCCTTGCGAACGGGAATGCCCGTCAGGACCGACACAATGGATGTTACCATCGCCAGACCCGCACTTGGCCCATCCTTGGGTGTTGCGCCCTCGGGGACGTGAACGTGAATGTCCAGCGTATCAAACTGGGGTGGTTTCACCCCGATCTGAGGTGAGATTGAACGCACATAAGAGCTTGCTGCGTCGATGGATTCTTTCATCACATCGCCCAGTTTGCCTGTGGTTTTCATGCGCCCTTTACCAGGGAGCTTGAGCGCCTCGATATGCAGCAGATCACCACCCACGGATGTATAGGCAAGCCCCGTGACAACACCCACCTGATCCTCTTTTTCCGCCAGACCATAGCGGAATTTGCGCACGCCAAGGAAATCATCCAGATTTTCCGCCGTGACGGTTACGGTTTCCTCTTCGCCTTTGACGATTTTTGTCACGGCTTTACGGGCGACTTTCGCCACCTCGCGTTCAAGGTTACGCACACCTGCCTCGCGTGTGTAGTGCTGGATCATTGAGCTCAGCGCACTGTCGGTCAGCTCAAATTCACCCTTTTTCAGACCGTGGTTTTTCACGGCCTTATCAATCAGATGACGCCGTGCGATTTCGCGCTTTTCATCCTCGGTATACCCCGCCAGTGGAATGATTTCCATGCGGTCCAAAAGCGGACCGGGCATGTTATAGCTGTTCGAGGTGGTCAGGAACATCACGTTTGAGAGATCATATTCCACCTCAAGGTAGTGATCGACAAAGGTGCTGTTTTGTTCTGGATCCAAAACCTCTAGCATGGCAGAAGCGGGGTCCCCACGAAAATCTTGGCCCATCTTGTCGATTTCATCCAGAAGGATCAGCGGATTTGTGGTTTTCGCCTTTTTCATCGCTTGGATGATTTTGCCAGGCATTGATCCGATATAGGTGCGGCGGTGTCCGCGAATTTCGGATTCGTCCCGCACCCCGCCTAGGGAAATACGGATAAACTCACGCCCCGTAGCTTTGGCTACGGATTTGCCGAGGGATGTTTTCCCCACGCCGGGTGGACCCACCAAACACATGATTGGTCCGCGCAGTTTTGACGAACGTTGTTGTACGGCCAGATATTCGACAATGCGTTCTTTGACCTTATCCAAGGAATAGTGATCTTCGTTCAGAATACGCTCGGCCCGGCCCAAATCCTTTTTCACGCGGGATTTGGTGCCCCACGGAATGGACAGCATCCAATCCAGATAATTGCGCACCACGGTCGCCTCGGCAGACATCGGCGACATGTTTTTCAGCTTTTTGACTTCGGCATTAGCTTTGTCCAACGCCTCTTTGCTGAGCTTCATGCCATTGATGCGCTCTTCTAATTCGGCAACTTCGTTTTGGCCTTCTTCGCCATCCCCAAGTTCCTTTTGAATCGCCTTCATCTGTTCGTTCAGATAATATTCGCGCTGCGTGCGCTCCATCTGCGATTTCACGCGCGTTTTGATCTTTTTCTCGACCTGAAGAACGCTCATTTCGCCCTGCATTAGCCCATAGATTTTTTCCAAACGATCGCTGACAATCAGGGTTTCCAACAAATCTTGTTTGTCGGCCACTTCAATTCCCAAATGGCCTGCTGCCAAATCGGCAAGCTTATCTGGATCGGTTGAATTTGCTATTGCGGTTAGCGCTTCTTCTGGGACGTTCTTTTTGATTTTAGCATAACGCTCAAACTCTTCTGAAACCGTGCGTAACAATGCCTCGATTGTGGCATCATCGCCCATATCCTCTTCGACATATTCCGCGGTTGCTTCAAAGAAATTTGGGTTATCAATGAATTCATTGATTTTGACGCGTGATTGTCCTTCGACCAGCACCTTAACCGTGCCATCGGGCAGTTTCAGCAATTGCAAAACATTGGCCAAAACCCCCATGCGATAGATTTGATCCGATGTTGGATCATCCTCGGAAGGGTCCTGTTGGCTGGATAATAGAATTTGTTTGTCTTCCTGCATCACCTCTTCTAGGGCGCGAACAGATTTGTCCCGACCCACGAATAGGGGCACGATCATATGTGGGAAAACCACGATATCGCGCAATGGCAACACAGGGTAAGAGGCATTTAATGGTGACTTCATGCTCGTTCCTTTTTTAGCAAAACAGCGACTGTCCCAAATATGGCAACGCGCGCCGTTTCCGTGTCAGATCAGATAAATGTGCCTTACTGCATCACATTTCAAGCAGACTCGGTTGAAATAACGATGCCTTTATGTGGGGCAGGGTGCAAGGTCAGGTACCTGAATATTTTCAAAAAATTTGTGCAAAACTGGTTTTTTGTTTTTGCACCCATAAAGACCAAGATGAAATCGTGCGGTGTTTTTTGGCAAAATTTTAGAAGTCGCAAAATTTTTCTGCAAATCATGAAAAATTTCGAAATGTCCGCTTGACCATTATCGTGTCACGCCATAATACCCTCCTCACGCGCGGTTGTAGCTCAGTTGGTTAGAGTACCGGCCTGTCACGCCGGGGGTCGCGGGTTCGAGCCCCGTCAACCGCGCCATTGTTTCCACATTCTTGAATGCTGATATGCAATTTCCAAATTATTTTGGATATGGCGCGCATCCTTCATTAGATCTTGATTGATTACCCAAGGATTTTTATGCGCACGCCCATTTCCGAACACCATCGCCTTTCCTCAATGGACACATTGCGCGGCTTTGCGCTGTTGGGGATATTGGTGATGAATATCCAATCCTGTGCCATGATCAGTGCCGCCTATACATTTCCCAATATGCATGTGGATATCAGTGGCGTGAATTTGGTGATTTGGACCCTGTCCCATGTTTTTGCGGACCTGAAATTCATGGCAATATTTTCCATGCTATTTGGTGCAGGGGTTACTTTGGCGACACAGCGACGGGATCAGGCGGGGCAACGCACATGGTCCTATCACTATTCACGCACGTTTTGGTTGCTAATCTTTGGGATGATCCACGCCTATCTTATTTGGTATGGGGACATATTGGTCACCTATGCGCTGTGCGGATTTGCGGTCTATTGGTTTCGCAATCTCTCTGCCCCAACACTCTTTTTCATTGGGGGCAATTTTTGATTGTGCTGATCATCTGGGCATTTCAGCTATGGATATCACCCATTTGGCTCTCTAAATTCCGATTTGGGCCTTTGGAATGGCTGTGGCGGTCACTGACATATTTCAAATTTCAACCGATGCTTAAATAGATGTTATCCGATGCGTTTTCTCTATTGACGCTCCATGCGAAAACACATATCCCACGGGTTACGCGCGGTTGTAGCTCAGTTGGTTAGAGTACCGGCCTGTCACGCCGGGGGTCGCGGGTTCGAGCCCCGTCAACCGCGCCACTTTCACAAAAAGTTCATGCATAGAATTGTGGCCCAAGCCGCACCAACGGATATTGCCGTGACGGCCACGGCTGCGCTGCCTGCATCCTTGGCCTGTTTTGCCAGGTCGCGGCGGTCCATACCGATATCATCCACCACGCGTTCGATCGCCGTATTTATACATTCCGCGGCCAATACCAAAATGCCGCCCATAATGATGATCGCCGTTTCCGCCGCAGACAGCGGCAGGTAAAGCGCCAAAGGGGTCGAAATACAATTGGCCACGATCCATTGTTTCAGGCTGGGTTCGGTTTGCCAAACATTGCGCCACCCCTCCAGTGACCAAACCACGCGATCACAGAACCGTTGCCATTGCTGCGATAAAAAGCCCACTTTAATCCCCTTTGCCCATCGTGTTTATGTTTGCTGCACTTTGCTTTATGCCGATGAACCTGCGCAAGGGAAAACTATGCTATCACTTGTATCCAAAATCAATTGGCCCATCCTAATCGTGGCCTGCGCGACGATCGGGTTGGCCCCCTTGTTTCCAGAACCGCATGTCTGGGAAAAATTGCGGATGCTGGTGCAAGG
>JAKMGV010000135.1 GCA_022424725.1 Paracoccaceae bacterium | reverse complement strand
CCAGAAGTAGAAGACGAATGGGACCCATTCGAAGAAAGTTAACGGAGTAAGACATGTTCAAAGGTCTAGGCGCCATGGGCGATATGGCAAAATTGATGAAAAACGCCCAGGAAATGCAGGGCAAAGTCGTGCAGATGCAAGAAGAAATGCACAACATTATGGTTGTGGGCGAAGCAGGCGCAGGACTGGTAAAAGCGACATGCACAGCTAAGGGTGATCTAAAAGGATTGGACATCGACCCATCCATTTTTTCCAAAGATGACAAAGAAGTCGTTGAGGATTTGATCGTGGCAGCAGTAAAAGATGCCCAAGAAAAAGCATCAGACCGCGAACGCGAAGAGATGCAAAAGCTTACGGAAAGCCTTGGGCTACCACCTGGGATGAACCTTCCGTTCTAAGGGCATGAGCGGCGCGAAAGATATTCATGATTTGATTGATCTGATGGCCAAGCTTCCGGGGCTTGGCCCGCGTTCAGCGCGGCGCACCGTTTTACATATGGTGCGCAAGAAAAATTACCTGCTTGCGCCCCTTGCTGACCTGATGCAACAAGTCGCGGCCTCAGCCCGTGAATGCCTGAATTGTGGAAATATCGGAACCACAGATATCTGTGACATCTGCGATAGCGAGAAACGTGCCAACGGTGAAATCTGTGTTGTAGAAGACGTCGCTGATTTATGGGCGATGGAACGCGCGGGCGTATTTCACGGTCGCTATCATGTTTTGGGCGGAACCTTGTCCGCACTTGATGCCATCGGCCCAGATGAATTACGCATTCCAAAACTAAGGGATCGCATTGCAAGCGAGAGCATTTCCGAAGTCATCTTAGCCCTGAACACAACAATCGATGGTCAGACAACCGCGCATTATATTGCTGATGAGCTGGGAAGCGATGTCAACATCACGACCCTTGCCAAGGGTGTCCCAATCGGTGGTGAACTTGACTACCTAGACGATGGAACAATTTCTGCCGCGCTGCGTGCACGCAAGGCATTCTAAGAACATAAAAAAACCCGGCACAGTGGCCGGGTTCATCAATTTATACGTCTGGCTGTTCGTCGCCGTCATCACCCGGCAGATTAAAGAAGCTGTCCGCATCAAGGTATTCGTTGTCATCGCCAGCTTCCTCAGAATTATCTGTCGGATCATTCAGTGAGAAAGCCTCTAACCCTTCGATTGCTGATGGAATTTTTGGCTCTGCTGGCATATCAAGAGACTGCTCGGTGCTGACCAATTTGCGACGCTCATCGTCAGACATCACAGTACCTTCTGCCGCTTTTTTGGCTGCTGCTTTTTGCACAGCTAGGTCCAATTCTGACTGCTTACACAAACCCAAGGCAACTGGATCAATCGGCGTGATATTCGCTATGTTCCAATGCGTCCGTTCGCGGATTGCCTGAATCGTTGGCTTGGTTGTACCAATCAGTTTCGAAATTTGCGCATCGCTTAGTTCTGGGTGGAATTTGACCAACCACAAAATAGATGCTGGACGATCCTGACGCTTTGACAATGGTGTATAACGCGGACCGCGACGCTTTTCTTCACCCACCGCAGATGGGTTGAATTTAAGCTTCAATTTGTGCACTGGGTCTGCCTCACCTTTGGCGATTTCAACTGATTCCAATTGGTTGTTGGCAATTGGATCAAAACCCTTAACACCAACAGCAACATCACCATCTGCAATGCCCTGAACTTCTAATTCGTGCATTTCGACAAAATCTGCGATCTGCTTGAACGTCAGTGTTGTGTTGTCAACCAGCCAAACGGCTGTTGCGCGTGCCATGATCGGTTTGGCCATAATGTCTCTCCTTCGCAAAATTTCCCCGTCACCTGCCAAGCAGGCAGCCTTTCACAAGGCGGGTTTCCATTGTAGGGGAACTTGAGATGTCTATAACTACTTTCATTTCGAAAGGAAAGAGCGAATGCGTAAACTGGCAATGATCCTGTCTTTATTAGTTCCAGCTCAGCTTTGGGCGGATGATTTTGACTACTATGTCCTTTCGCTAAGTTGGTCCGCCAGTTTTTGTGACATTGAAGGCGATGCAAAACAATCGGATCAGTGTGAAGTCCAGCATGACTACAAATGGATATTGCATGGGCTTTGGCCACAATATCATCAGGGATGGCCCGCCTACTGTAATACATCTGAACGCCCCCCATCACGCAGGATGACCCGCGATATGATCGATATTATGGGCAGCAGCGGGCTTGCTTGGCATCAGTGGAAAAAGCATGGGTCCTGTAGCGGGCTTAGCGCGGAAGAATATTTTACGAAATCACGAGAGGCCTACGACACCATCACCCAGCCGAAAGTTTTGAACCGCCTTGATAAATTGGTACGTGTTCCCGCATCGGTCATCGAGGATGCATTTGTGCAATCAAATCCATTCTTAGAACGCAACACGATTACCATCACCTGTAAACAAGGGTATATCCAAGAGGCGCGGGTATGCTTGTCAAAATCATTGCACCCCGTCCCTTGTGGCAGAGATGTGATTAAAGATTGCCAGATGACAAATGCGCTGTTTCCGCCGTCACGCTAAGCAAAAAATGCACGCCGGATAAGGTTTACGCCTGCAATCATCAAAACAAGTAGTGTCGCCTTCATAAAGACACTTTGATCAATTCGGTCTTGGATCATACGACCAAGGCGCATTCCAAAGATCGCAGCAGGCACCAAGATCGACGAATAAATTAGGGTGTTCAGATTCAATATCCCGGTTGATAAATGACTAAATGTCAGGGCCAGCGCACCAATGCCATAAATGACACCTTGGGTTCTAATATGCTCTTTCTTTTCGACATCCATAACTGTCAGATATGCGACTGTTGGCGGACCCCAAACCGCAGATAAGCCGCCGACAAAACCAGCAAACGCACCAATGGCTGCATGACTGACCCTCGACTCTTTTTTAACAGGAATACGACGACCTGATAGCTGCAACAGTGAAAAGCCTATCACCATCACACCAATTGCCCCAAGAAAAAGGGCATTTGGAATAACACGGATCAATTGTGCACTGATCAGCAACACAATCAGCGCTGTTAACATAAAGACACGGAACTTCACGATACTGTTCCATGCGGCACTTGCACCTTGGCGCAGGGCCTGTTGCCCATTTGTGACCAGTGTTGGCAATATAAGGCCCGCCAATGCAAGCTCGGGCGAGACAACAGAACCGAGAATGGAAATCATCACCATTGGGAGCGCAAAGCCAACCACACCTTTAACCAATCCCGCGATCAGTGCACCAATAACGGCGATAACCCATTGATCAGGCGTTAATATGGAAATAGCGTCGTTCATAGCGCGGGTGTAGCATATGGCAACATCGCGTCCAGCGTTATTTCGTCACGTAATTTTTGATCAATATTGACGCATGGTTGGTATTTTTGTTGCGCTGCAACTGCGAAATAGTTATGATCTTCCCACTGTATAAGGAGTTGATACATGGCACTTGACGGACAAAATGCTGCAATGCAGACAGAGAACTACATTGTAATGCCGGACCTATTGGCAACAACACAACAGGCTTTGGAAAGCTTGGACGCACTGTTTGAGGCGGCAAAAGGGACCGTTAAGTCATTGGTTTCAAACGATGGACGTGTTTCATCGGGTTTGATGGAACAACATCAAGCGGCGGCACATGGCCTATCATGGTTGGCGACATATCAGGAATCTATGCGGCAGATGCAAAATTGGGCAACCAAGCTGAGTGATGCAGGCGAATTCGGCGAAGCAGAACAATTGCTGCACCAGATCGCATGCGGCGAATATCATGCACAAATCGTAGGTGGTATCCCAATGTCACAAAGCGAAATTGTTCGCTTGTCTGACATAAAAATCCCTGCTGCGGCACAGCAAGATTATCAGAATGCGGCCGTGATGAATTTGATCGCTAACGGTAACACCCAAGCAGCGCGTACGCGCCTTGTTGAACTGATGCAGGAACAGGCAGGGAACGTCATTTTCGGAGCATCTGGTCTGGACGAAGAACTTGAAATGATCCGCGAACAGTTCCGCCGTTTTTCAGTAGATAAAGTTGAACCGCATGCGCACGAATGGCACCTGAATGACGAATTGATCCCAATGGAAATCATTGAGGAACTTGCAGAGCTGGGTGTATTCGGGCTTACCATTCCCGAAGATCTCGGTGGTTTTGGTCTGACAAAAGCATCTATGGCGGTTGTGTCCGAAGAACTTTCACGGGGCTACATCGGTGTGGGTTCATTAGGCACGCGCTCTGAAATTGCCGCCGAGTTGATCATTTGCGGTGGTACGGATCAACAAAAAGAAAACTGGCTGCCAAAATTGGCCAGCGGTGAAATCCTGCCAACCGCCGTCTTTACCGAACCAAATACGGGTTCTGACCTTGGTGCATTGCGCACACGGGCAGTGAAAGATGAAAACGGCGATTACAAAATCACTGGTAATAAAACATGGATTACGCATGCGGCACGGACGCATGTGATGACACTCCTTGCGCGTACAGACCCTGACAGCACAGATCACCGCGGACTATCAATGTTCTTGGCCGAAAAGACACCAGGTACGGACGAAGCACCCTTCCCAACCGAAGGGATGACAGGTGGCGAGATTGAAGTACTCGGCTATCGCGGCATGAAGGAATACGAACTTGGTTTCGACAACTTCCATGTAAAATCTGAAAACCTTTTGGGCGGAGAAGAAGGCAAAGGCTTTAAGCAGCTGATGCAAACATTCGAAAGCGCACGCATTCAAACAGCGGCGCGCGCCGTGGGTGTCGCACAATCTGCGCTGGATGTTTCGATGCAATATGCCTTGGACCGCAAGCAGTTTGGTAAGGAATTGATCAACTTCCCTCGCGTGGCAAATAAACTTGCGATGATGGCCGTCGAAATCACGGTTGCCCGTCAGTTGACATATTTTAGCGCCTTTGAAAAAGACAATGAACGTCGCTGTGACCTTGAGGCTGGTATGGCCAAGTTGCTGGGTGCCCGCGTTGCGTGGTCTGCGGCAGACAACGGGCTACAAATCCACGGCGGGAATGGCTTTGCGCTTGAATACTCCATCAGCCGTATTTTGTGTGATGCGCGTATCCTAAACATCTTTGAAGGTGCCGCCGAAATTCAGGCCCAAGTGATCGCACGTCGCTTGATTG
>JAKMGV010000036.1 GCA_022424725.1 Paracoccaceae bacterium | reverse complement strand
CATAGATATGGTGCCAAGCGAATCTAAAAAACGCAAGGGATAGATTTTAGAATGTATCGTTTTTGTAAATCGCCCTTAAAACCACTGCCCGGGTTCGATCAGGCCCAAATCCAGAAATTGTTGGTCGGTCCATGAAAAGCGCACTGAGTTAAACCAACGAATATCACCGATTTGTTTTGACGATGTTGGATTGCGCTTCAATGCCTTGGCTGTGCGAAATGACGCCACGGCGGCCGTGACATTGTTATGCCATGGGCAGGAATAGGTGTTGTATTCGGGATCAGAGAACAAAAACTGTTCCTGCATGACCAAATCTTGTTTCGCCTGAAACAAGGCCATGCGATCAATGCGGCGGCGTTCATAGGGAACGAACTCCTCATATCGCCACTTTAGCCCGCCATAAAAATTCAATTGCCTCTCTAACGGTTGGTGCGTGCGTTGATCCAAACGCGCCAAGGCATGATATCCCCCGCGATCCAGATAGGCATCATCCACATTCACACCCGTCGGATACGCGTTCAAATCGCCCGCATATAAATCAACAACTTAGGTCAACATAGATCCACGGCGTTCTTCGGTATGAAAGGCCAACAATTCCGAAACCGACCGCGAATTGGAAAACGGGAAAAACAGGTATTCGGCGTTAAATCCAACATAAACCCACGCCCCCGCCATATGTGGCATGAGGGTATTCACCGTCCGCTGAACACAATCATCCGCAAATGTATTGACATAAACGGTGCTCACCTGCGTCAGTGTATCCTCATCAATATCTGGAAGTGATTTGGCCAATACGATGATTTGTTTGAACCCCAGTTTGATGTGGTGATCCAATGTCGTTTCAACTTCGACATCATCCTCAATAAACAAAAGCGCAATGGGCCCTTTGGCCAAGCTGCCGCCTTCGCTTTTTATAAACGATGTTAAATTTGGATAATCCATGCTGCCTTGCATGCCCGTTCGACAGCCTCAGTTATGATGAATTCAGCATGCATTGCAAGTCACACAAGTTTTGTGTAGCACACGCGCAGCAAATTTGCCCTAAGGATCGCGCCATGTCAGAGCCAAAAAAGCTATACATTAAAACATACGGCTGTCAGATGAACGTTTATGACAGTGAACGCATGGTCGAGGCATTGGGCGGATCGGGATATGTGGAAACACAAACTCCTGATGATGCGGACATGATCCTGCTGAACACCTGTCACATCCGCGAAAAGGCGGCGGAAAAAGTTTATTCCGAATTGGGCCGCTATAAAACACTGAAATCAGAAAATCCTGATTTGAAAATCGGTGTTGCAGGATGTGTGGCGCAGGCCGAGGGTGAAGAGATTATGCGCCGCCAACCTATGGTGGATTTGGTCGTGGGCCCACAAAGCTATCACCGCCTGCCCGAACTTGAGGTCAAGGCAGGCGCAGGCAGCCGCGCAATTGATACGGATTTCCCAGATGAGGATAAATTCGAACACCTGAAACGCCGCCCCAAGGTAAAACGTGCCCCTGCTGCGTTTTTGACGGTGCAAGAGGGCTGTGACAAATTCTGCGCCTTCTGCGTTGTGCCCTATACCCGCGGTGCCGAGGTGTCGCGCCCTGCAGAACGCGTTTTACAAGAGGCACGTGATCTGGTCGAACGCGGCGTGCGCGAAATCACGCTTTTGGGGCAAAACGTAAATGCCTATCACGGTGCGGGCGCGGATGGTTCGGAATGGACCTTGGCGCGATTGATCTGGGAATTGGACGCAATTGATGGATTGGAACGCATCCGTTTCACCACATCCCACCCCAACGATATGCAAGATGACCTGATTGAGGCGCATGGCACCTGCAAAAAGCTGATGCCCTATCTTCACCTGCCTGTTCAGTCGGGATCGGACAAAATCCTAAAACGTATGAACCGTAGCCATGATGCGCAAAGCTATCTTAAACTGATTGAACGCATTCGCGCCGCGCGTCCTGACATCCTGATTTCTGGTGATTTCATTGTCGGCTTCCCCGAAGAAACAGATCAAGATTTCGAAGACACCATGAACCTGATCCGCGAGGTGCAGTATGGTCAGGCGTTTTCATTTAAATACTCCACCCGTCCAGGCACCCCCGCAGCAGAGCGTGACCAATTAACAGAGGACGTGAAAACCGAACGCCTACATCGTTTGCAAGCATTGATCACAGAACAGCAACGCGCCATTCAGGATTCAATGGTTGGCCGCGAAGTGTCCGTTCTGTTTGAACGCGCAGGGCGGCTTGATGGGCAGATGGTGGGGAAATCCGAATACCTGCATGCAGTGCATGTAACGGACCCAACGATCCAAATTGGGGACATCCGTCGTGTGCGAATCACGCAAAGCAATCCGAATTCATTGGACGGCCAAGCCCTCAATTAGGGCCATTTCGTGTTCCGCGCCACATTTCACTGTTTGCCATAAAACGACAATAGCGGCTCTCTAGGGCACTGTTTCCATGTGCAAAACAGTTCCAAGGAATGAGTCACATTCTCGCCATATTTTCGATGAATTTGAGGCGAATTGGTTAAAAAAACCCGTGCCAGCCCCTCTAAAATATGTCAATTAATACCATTGTATAGTCTATACACCCACATGAATACGTATGGAGACTGTTTTGAGTATGATTAATCGCTTGGGGGGCGGATTGTTATTTTTGGTGCTGGGTGCATTTAGCGTGTTGGGGACTTCGGCTGCGGCGCAGGCGGAACGCTATTACCAACCATCTGGGTTGATCCAGATGGATGTGAACACTGGGTCATGGATGATGGCGCAGAGGGTTATATGAGCCTCATCTTACACCGGAGGGATTACCGGTGTGTCGCCAAGGTCCAACATGCGGTACCTTAAATACCGATCAGTTCTTTGCAACTGATCAACATCGCATTGATGCTCGCGGACGTGCGCGCTTGTTGAATTTCTTTAGAAGTTCAGAAGCCACGGTGTTTTCAATCGCGGGGCATACGGATGCACGTGCATCTGATGCCTATAATCTGCGGCTGTCGCAGCGACGGGCAAATGCCGTTGCGGCAATCGTACGCGAGGCGGGTAAGCAAGTCAGCCAATCTGTTGGTTATGGCGAACGCAAACCCCGCGCAACGAACAACACAGCAGAAGGCATGTCAAAAAACAGACGTGTCGAAATTATCTGCGTACGTTAGTTAGGAGCACATTATGAGTATGTTTGTTAAGCGGGCCATGTTGGCCGTGCTTCCCCTTGGGCTTAGTGCCTGTGGCGGCGGCGTAGAATTGATGTCAGAGGCGATGTTCATGGGACAAGCCAATGACAACAAAGCAATTGACCGTGGATTTGACGCAAAACCACTGACCGAACTTCAGGCAGGAATTTGGATTGATCCAAACGGCTGTCACCATTGGATTATTGACGATGGTGTTGAAGGGTACATGGATGCGCGCCGCTATCCTGATGGACGCCCCGTGTGCGATCCCTCTGCAGTCCGCAATTCTGTAGGTGGTGCATTTAAGGCAGGTGGCACAAGCCTGCTGGGTGATCCGATTTAAACCGCGACGTGTTGGGGACCATTCTTGATGAATGGTTCCCGATGCACTTTCGGTTTATAGGTTCTCTGGCTGTGGCATGCCCAAAACGTGGTATCCACCATCAACGCGGATAATCTCACCCGTTGTGCAGGCCCCAGCATCAGACACCAAATAAACGGCAGTTCCACCCACAGCCTCAAGCGTTGCATTAGAGCGTAAAGGCGCGTTCTGATCTGTATGTTTGTAGGTTTTGCGCGCACCACCGATGGCGGCACCCGCAAGTGTTTTCATCGGACCGGGGGAAATGGCATTGACGCGGATTCCATCAGGACCCAAGTCATTTGCCAAATAACGTGTCGTGGCCTCGAGTGCGGCTTTGGCCACACCCATCACGTTATAAAATGGTGTCACCTTGTTTGATCCTTGATACGTCAGGGTGATCAAGGTGCCACCGTTTTCTTCCATCATGGGATGCGCACGACGCGCCACCTCGATGAAGGAATATGCCGAGATATCCAGCGAATTTTTGAAATTATCGCGTGAGGTGTTCACAAAACGGCCCGTCAGTTCGTTTTTGTCGGAATAGGCAATGGCGTGCACCACGAAATCAATCGTTGGCCAACGCGCGGCCAATTGATCAAAAGCCGCATCTAAACTCGCGTCATCCGTCACATCCACATCAACCATGAAATCCGATCCGACCGATGCCGCCAAAGGCGCCAATCGCTGACCAAAGGCATCGCCCTGGTAGGTAAATGCCAACTCTGCGCCTGCCTCGGCCAATGCCTTGGCAATACCCCAAGCGATGGACCGTTCATTGGCCACACCCATGACCAAACCGCGTTTTCCAGCCAGTGATTGCATATTTTTCTGCCCCGCATGTCGTTCTTTGATCCTAAATGACGGTTTTCCCTCTGGGCGTCAAGCGTGGGCCAGATTTCTGAAATAGGCACTTAAAGACATCTTCAGAATAACGAATTTACTGCGCGATCAGAGTAACCCCTGCCTGGGTAGGCGCAACAGGATGGCGGTGCAAAGTGTGACTACTTGGAACAAAAAGCCAAAGTTTCAAAGCTTTGAAAGGTTGAAAGCCCCTGCCGAGGGGCAGGCAGGCGCTACCTGGCGGTGCCGCCGGGTGGAACATGATTGTTGGAACATTACCCGCGATATTTTGACATGAGCATGGACCCATTGGTGCCGCCAAAGCCAAAGCTGTTGGTCATAACCGTATCAAGACCCGCGTTTTCAACAAGGCTTGTGGCGATTTCCGCAGGATCAAGTGCAGGGTCCAATGTGTCCACGTTGATCGAGGGCGCAATGAAATCATTGTCCAACATCAACAGGCAATAAATGGCCTCTTGGGCACCCGTCGCCCCTTGGCTGTGGCCTGTCATGGATTTTGTGGAACTAACAGGGGGTGTTGATCCCTGACCAAAGACGCGGCGCACGGCCTCGATCTCGCCCACATCACCAACGGGTGTCGACGTACCGTGGGCGTTAATATAAGATACCTTGCGATCGCTGTTTAGGGATTGCAGTGCAAGGCGCATCGCACGTTCGCCCCCCTCACCCGATGGGGCAACCATATCGTGCCCATCTGATGTTGCGCCATAGCCCGTAACCTCGGCATAGATTTTGGCCCCACGCGCCAAGGCATGTTCCAAATCTTCTAACACAACGATCCCGCCGCCGCCGCCAATCACGAAACCATCGCGATCTGCATCAAATGCGCGGGATGCGCGTTCGGGGGTGTCGTTATATTTTGATGACATCGCGCCCATCGCGTCAAACAGGCAGGACAATGTCCAATCCAATTCTTCTCCACCACCTGCAAACATCACGTCCTGTTTGCCCATCATGATTTGTTCCGCGGCATTGCCGATACAATGCAAGGATGTGGAACAGGCCGAGGTGATGGAATAGTTGATGCCCTTAATCTTGTACGCAGTGGATAGGTTCGCCGAAATGGTCGAGGACATACATTTTGGAACCGCAAGTGGCCCAATGCGTTTGGGTGATCCCGCCTTTAACACAACCTGATGGGCCGCGAACATCGAACTGGTTGATGGGCCGCCTGATCCTGCCACCAATCCTGTGCGTTCGTTTGACACCAATGACTGATCCAAACCTGCATCTGCAATCGCCTGTTCCATCGCCAAATAGGCATAGGCCGCACCTGGGCCCATAAAACGAAGCGTACGTTTATCGATCATGTCAACAAGGTTTAACCCCTTGATATCGCCTGCGATTTGACTGCGGAACCCATATTCCTTCATGTCTTCGTTCGCGGTGATACCAGAGCGACCTGCCTTTAGGCTCTCTAATACTTCGGCGGCGTTGTTCCCAATTGATGAGACAATCCCTAACCCTGTAACAACCACTCGGCGCATGTCGCTCTCCCTTTTCTTATGTCTTTAGCTCTCTGAAAGAGCGACTTTCATGTCTTTTACCTGATAGATCACTTCGCCGTCTGCCTCGACGATCCCATCAGCAACACCCATCGTCAGGCGGCGTGTTTGCACGGCCTTGGTGAAATTCACATGATAGGTCAGCATTTTGCGATCTGGACGCACCATGCCAGTCAGTTTGACTTCACCAACCCCCAGCGCATAGCCGCGCCCCTGCCAGCCGCGCCAGCCAAGGTTAAAACCCGTCAGCTGCCACAAACCATCAAGCCCCAAACACCCGGGCATGATTGGATTTCCGGGGAAGTGGCAGTCAAAAAACCATAGATCAGGTTTGATATCAAACTCCGCGATCACATGGCCCTTGCCGTGTTCGCCACCATCCTCGGAAATTTCCGTGATGCGATCCATCATCAACATCGGAGGTTCAGGCAATTGTGCATTGCCTGGTCCGAACAATTCGCCGCGGGCACATTTTAGCAAATCGTCGCGGTCAAAACTTGATGGATATGGTGACATAGTATCGCTCTCATTTTTGTATGCTTTTGCGCTCTCTAGCATCCGCAGCTCTGATCTTGCAAGTATTCTCACTTGTTTCACGCGCCCTGAATGACGAAAAGAATTGAAACTGTCCTCAAAACGATCATATTATGGGGTGAACATAAAACGGAAGCTTTGAATGCGAACAGTGTCGACACAACGCGCCCACGACTGGCTGGCGAAATCGGATCTGCGCCCAACGCGGCAACGGGTTCTTTTGGCTGAAGCTTTGGTTGGGGATGGACAGCACCGCCATGTGACGGCGGAGAACCTGTTTGAACGCGCCCAAGGCAGTGGTGAAAAGGTATCACTGGCGACCGTTTACAACACCTTGCGTGCATTTTGCGATGCAGGTTTATTGCATGAAATCACCGTCGATGGCACCAAAAGCTATTTTGACACAAACACCCATGACCACCCCCATTTCTATTGGGAAGACGACGCCAAGCTGAGCGATGCACCTGCAGAAGACTTGAAAATCATGCAGGTGCCCAATGCCCCCGACGGCACCGAAATCGCATCCATCGACGTTGTAATCCGACTTCGCAAAAAAGGATAATCCCATGCGCGCTGTGACGTATTCTGCCTTTGGCCCTGCCAAGGATGTGATGACGCTTGTCCAAATGGACACCCCCACCCCCGCCGCGGGCGAGGTTTTGGTAGAACTTGAATATTCAGGCGCAAACCCATCAGATGCCAAGGCGCGCGCAGGCGCACGCCCCGGTGTCAGCAAACCCGCATTTGATGTGATTGTCCCAAATTCTGATGGGGCAGGAATAATCACAGCCGTGGGTCAGGGCGTGGACCCTGCCCGCATTGGATCACGTGTTTGGATTTGGAATGGGCAATGGCAGCGGCCCTTTGGCACCTGCGCTGAATATATCGCGCTGCCCGCAGATCAGGCGGTGGATATGCCCGATGATATGAGCATGGAAACGGGCGCATGCTTGGGCATTCCTGGTCTGACAGCCGCACACGCGGTGTTGGGTGGTGGTGATGTTGCGGGCATGACCCTGTTAATTTCGGGCGGTGCGGGATCGGTTGGTCACAATGCCATTCAATTGGCCAAATGGGCGGGTGCAACAGTGATCGCCACGGGGTCGCCCAATGCCTTTGATCGGATCACCGCAGCAGGCGCAGACCATGTTTTGGATTATCGCGCGACTGATTTGGCGGAGCAAATTCTGGCAATTGCACCCAACGGGGTCGACCGCGCGGTTGAGGTCGAATTCGGGCGAAACGTAGATCTGTTGCATCAGGTCGTACGTGCCAACGGAACAATCGCCGCCTATGGCTCGGGCAAGGAAATGGCACCGACCTTTCCTTTTGGACCCTATCTGTTCAAGGCGATCACCATCGACATTGTGTTGATCTATATCCTACCCAAGACAGAGCGAAACGCCGCCATTGATGCATTACATCGCGCCCATACGGCAGGTGCGTTCAAACCTGCGGTGCATCATATCCTGCCATTGGAAGACAGCGCCGCTGCCCATGACGCCACCATGACACCAGGACGCGCAGGTGCGGTGTTGATAAAGATGCGTTAATTCCTGACACGCTGAGTTTTCCTGCACAGAGCGACATTGGTATCTGTCAAAAAAATTACGTGCATTCCCCCCTTCCCCCCAGCGCGTAATCATGGTTTCTTGATCAAAAGATTAGGAGAGATTTATGCCAATCAAAGCATGCGTATTTGATGCCTATGGAACATTGTTTGATGTGGCGGCCGCTGCGCGTATCGCAGCCGCAGAGCCAGAGCATGCGAAATTGGCGGCAATCTGGCCGCAACTGGCGGAAATTTGGCGCACGAAGCAGCTTCAATACACTTGGTTGCGGGCTATCACAGGGGATTACACGGATTTTTGGCAAGTGACCCAAGATGGATTGGATTTTGCCATGGCCGCCCTTAGCCTTGAGGGTGAGGCCGAGATGCGCGAACGCCTTTTGGCACTTTATTGGGAACTACAGGCCTATGAAGAAGTGCCTGAAATGCTTGCCAAACTGAAGGAACAGGGGTTCATCACCGCTATCCTATCAAATGGATCACCCGATATGCTGAACGGCGCGGTACAATCTGCAGGATTAGAAGAGCTGTTGGATGATGTTTTGTCCGTAGATAGCGTTGGCATTTTCAAACCCAGCGCCGAGGTCTATGACCTGGTTGGTGAAAAGCTGGGCGTCGCCCCAAGCGAGGTTTTGTTTATTTCATCTAACGGATGGGACGCGGCGGGGGCCTGTGGATATGGATTTCAAACCGTCTGGGTGAACCGCGCTGGTGATCCAATGGATAATCTACCCGCGAAACCAAACTTTGAACTTGATGATCTGGCACTGATCCCTGATTTGGCCGCACGCTAATGCCACATTTCAAAACGTCTGACGGCTTAAACTTGCACTACACGGATCAGGGTGCGGGGTTGCCCATTCTATGTTTGGCGGGATTGACGCGATCAGGGCGCGATTTTGATTTTGTCGCACCCCACATACACGATGTTCGCCTGATCACACTGGATTATCGCGGGCGGGGTGCATCGGATTGGGCCGATGATTTCACAACCTACGCCGTGCCGTGCGAAACGCGGGACGCAATCGAGTTATTAGATCATCTGGGGCTGGAAAAGGTTGCGATTATAGGGACCTCTCGCGGTGGGTTAAACGCGATGTATATGGCTGCAACGGCCAAAGACCGCCTTTTGGGTGTTGCATTAAATGATGTCGGACCCAAACTGGAACAAGCGGGTTTGGACATTATTTCCGATTGTTTGGGCCGCCGACCCGCTGCCAAAACCCATGCCGAGGCTGCAGAGGTGCGCGCGCGCACCGCAACTGGGTTTGCAAATGTACCCCCCTCTCGTTGGTTGGAGGAAGCGCGCATTTTGTATCAGGAACACCCAGATGGCCTGCAACTGACCTATGATCCAAAACTGCGTGATGCGGTGATTGACGGGTTTAAAAATGTGGGCGATGTGGATGCATGGCCCCTGTTTGATGCGCTTCACGGTTTGCCCACGGCTCTGATCCATGGTGCAAATTCTGAACTATTGTCACGGGAAACCGCACTGGAAATGAAACAACGCATGCCCAGCATGCACCTGACCCATGTTCCAGATCGCGCGCATATTCCGTTTCTGGACGAACCTCAATCGCTCGTCACATTGTCTGCTTGGATCAAGGAGATAAAAGATGGACTATAGCCGCATTCGCGTCGCCAATGATCGCCTGATGGGCCATAAACGTGTGACCCCCCTGCTGTCATCTCCCTTTTTGGATGAGATTGCGGGAAAGCGGGTTTTTGTAAAACCCGAATGTTTGCAGCACACGGGCAGTTTCAAATATCGCGGGGCGTTTTCAGCGGTATCTGCCCTACCCGAGGAAACACGCGCCAAGGGTGTGATCGCCTTTTCCTCGGGCAATCATGCGCAGGGCGTGGCCTTGGCCGCACGTCAACATGGGATCAGTTCGGTGATCATCATGCCAGCGGACGCGCCAAAGACGAAAATCGACAACACCCGCGCCTTGGGCGCGGAGGTGGTTCTGTATGATCGCGAACATGAGGATCGCGATGAAATCGGCGCGCGTATTTCGCGGGAACGCAATCTGACCCTGATCAAACCCTTTGACGAACCCGAGGTGATTGCGGGCCAAGGCACCTGTGGTCTGGAGATCGCGGAACAGGCTGCCGAATTGGGCATCACGGTTGCCGATGTCTTGGTCTGTTGCGGGGGTGGCGGCCTAACATCTGGGATCGCACTGGCATTGGAACAGGATGCGCCCAATATGCGCGTGCGGCCCGTCGAACCCGAGGGGTTTGACGATGTCTGCAGATCGTTGATCTCTGGCAAAATCGAACGCAACCCTACCACCTTGGGCAGCCTGTGCGATGCGATTGTCACCCTGTCCCCAGGTCAATTGACCTTTCCCATCATGCAGCGGTTGTGCCATGCGGGGATAACCGTGACCGAGGAACAGGCCCTTCATGCCGTACAATTGGCCCATGACAGATTAAAAATTACGGTTGAACCGGGGGGGGCAGTTGCACTGGCCGCAGCCCTCTTTCATGGTGATCAGATAACCTCAGACTGCGTGATCGCGGTTGCCTCGGGCGGGAATGTTGATAGAGATGTGTTCGAACGCGCGCTAACCGCATGAGGACATAAATGAAAATCGCAAAATTAGATCACATTGATCTACATTATCGCGTTGATGGGAATCCAAATGGGCGTCCTGTTGTTTTTGCAAATTCGCTGGGTACCGATCTGCGCCTGTGGGATGCGGTCCTGCCCCTGTTGCCGCAGGGAAATTGTTACATCCGCTATGACAAACGCGGACACGGGCTATCGGATTGCCCACCTGCCCCCTATTCCATGGGAACCTTGGTGCGCGATGTCGAAGCATTGTTGGATCATCTAAACGTCAAAGATGCACTGTTTGTCGGCCTGTCCATCGGCGGAATGATCGCCCAAGGTTTGGCGGTAAAACGCATGGATTTGGTCCGCGCTATGGTGCTGTCCAACACGGCAGCCAAGATCGGCCAACCCGCATTGTGGGAGGATCGCATCAATGCGGTTCGCACATCTGGCATCGCGGCCCTGTCAGATGAGGTGATGGACCGCTGGTTTGGGGCCGATTTTCGTGCAACACCCGAATTGGCCGCATGGAAGAACATGTTAGAACGTCAACCTGACGAAGGTTACATCGGATGCTGTCAGGCGATTTCTGGAACGGATTTTTACACGCCAACATCTGGCTTGCGCCTGCCCACCTTGGGGATTGCAGGATCAGAGGATGGATCAACACCCCCTGATTTGGTGCGCGAAACCGTGGAATTGATCCCAGGCGCCCGTTTCGAATTGATCCGCCGCGCAGGACATTTGCCCTGCGTTGAAAACCCTGCTGAATACGCCCGAATCCTAAGTGAATTCATGACAGAGGTTGGACATGCCTGATATTTTGCTGGTGCATGGGTCCTGCCATGGCGCTTGGGCCTTTCGCGATCTTGCGCCTGCCTTGCAGGATTTGGGGTACACGGCACGTGCGATTGATTTACCCGGGCATGGCGCGAACCCTCACCCTATCACTGATATCACACTGGACCTTTACGCAGATACGATTTTGGACGCGATCGAAGGTATCGCGATTGTTTTGGGGCATTCCATGGCGGGCTTTCCCATTTCAGCGGCGGCGGAAAAGGCGCCTGATCTGATTGACCGCCTGATCTATCTATGTGCCTATGTGCCGCGCGATGGTGTTTCGCTGGTCGATATGCGCAAAGAGGCCCCGCGCCAACCGATCCTTGAAGCGGTGGAGCGCACTGCGGATGGATTGGGCATGAACATCCTGCCCCATAAGGCGCGCGATTTATTTTATCAGGATTGTTCAGCTGCGGATGTGGAATTTGCGATTTCAAACCTATGCACGCAGGCCATCAAGCCACAGGCCACGCCAATTCAGATTGGCGAAAATTACGCCCGCGTTCCAAAATCCTATATCCGCTGCACAATGGATCAAACCATCCCACCAGAGCATCAATTGACAATGGTGTCGGATTGGGACCAAAAAGATGTCCACGACATCGCGCGCAGTCATTCGCCGTTCTTTTCAGATCCCCTTGGGTTGGCGGCATTGATTGATCAGATCATAAAGGATTAAACCCATGGCGGCCTCTCTGTTTGATAGTCCGAATTACGCAAAACTCTTTCCTGTTGGGGATGCGGGCCGCCTGTTTACAGATACCGCCGAAGTGCGTGCGATGATGTTGGTCGAAGGGACGCTTGCCAAATTGCAAGGCAACGCGGGCACAATCCCCGAAATCAGCGCACAGGCCATTCACCGCGCCTCGCTCGAGTTGCAAATTGATCCTGCAGGTTTGGGCGATGCCACAGGACAAAATGGGGTAAGTGTACCCGGACTGGTTGCGGACTTCAGAAAACTGATGCAGGCCCCCGAACATGCACAATATCTGCATTTTGGAGCGACATCGCAGGACATTACAGATACCGCCTTGATGCTACGCTTGCGTCAGTTACTAGGATTTCAGGAAACCGCGCTGAAATCCATGATCGCGCATTTGCGCAAATTGGCGACAGAGCACGCCGAAACCCCGATGGTTGCCCGCACCTATGGGCAATCTGCAACGCTGACCAGCTTTGGAGCGACAGTTGCATCTTGGGGTCATCCATTGATTGATCTGTTGGATGAAATGGAAAATCTACGCAACAGCACACTTTGGGTATCCCTTTCGGGGGCAGCGGGTACAGCCTCGGTTC
>JAKMGV010000134.1 GCA_022424725.1 Paracoccaceae bacterium | reverse complement strand
GCGATGTTTGGAAAATTACGGTTTCCGGGGCAGGGAAAATTGAATGCGCGGCGTTGCGGAAAATGTGGAAAATTCTTGATCGGCACGTCGCAGTGCCGATGTAATAAGGGCTGATAAAATGGTTTGGATAATGTCCCTTGTGGGGTTGGTCATTCTTCTCCTATCAGGTGACTTGTTGGTGCGCGGTGCCGTAAACCTAAGTTTGCGCCTTGGGGTGCCGGCACTGATTGTTTCCTTAACTATTGTGGCATTTGGGACCTCTGCACCAGAATTGTTGATTGCGATCAGCGCTGTGGATGATGGGGCATCGGGCATTGCGATTGGAAATGTTATTGGATCGAATATCGCCAACGTGCTGCTGGTGCTTGGGATGCCTGCATTGCTATCCACTTTGGACTTTTCAGAATGCGATACACGACGAGATTTCTACATCATGCTTGGCGCGACCCTCATATTTATCGCGCTTGCTGCCACTGGACAATTTGGTTGGTGGCAGGGGGCCATTTTATTAATCATGTTGGCAGGCTTCCTTGGGTCGGCTGTGTGGCGCGCCAAGTGTCAAACAGGGGTTTCACCGTCTGATGACGATGATCTAGAAGGCCTGGATCCAGAGTTACCTATGTGGAAGGTATTAGGGTTTCTCCTACTTGGACTCATTGGTTTGCCGATGGGTGCGGATATTTTGGTTGATAATGCCGTTTATATCGCGCGTGCCTATGGCATCAGTGAAGAGGTTATTGGTCTTACGTTGATTGCAATTGGGACATCTTTGCCCGAACTTGCAACGACAGTGATGGCAGGCCTGCGCAATCAGGCCGAGGTTGCATTGGGCAACGTTATTGGTTCCAACCTTTTCAACCTATTGGGGATCATTGGTGTCACCACACTCTTTGCTGAAATTTATGTTTCCTCCAGCTTCTTTGCCCTCGATATTTGGGTTATGCTGGCATCAGCGGTGGTTTTGATACCCTTTGTGTTTCTAAAATGGCGCATGTCTCGTTCTATTGGGGCGTTGTTTCTGGGGGCCTACACGCTATATCTTGCATCTATGATGTAGGACAGGAGGCCAGCATGCGGGCATTAATCACGGGTGGCGCAAAACGACTGGGACGTGAAATGTCGCTCTATCTTGCCAAACGTGGTTACGATGTTGTTGTTCATTACAACAGTTCTGATGATGATGCCCGTACGGTAGTTGATGAAATTCATGAAATGGGACGTCGTGCAACGCAGCTGCAGGCAAATATCTTGGATGAAACCCAAGTGGAAACATTGGTATCACGCGCTGCTTCGGCATTGGATGGCCCAATCACAGTATTGGTAAACAATGCGTCGATCTTTGAATACGACAACATAAAATCTGCGACGCGGACGACCTGGGATCGTCATTTAGAAAGCAACCTTCGTGCGCCATTCGTTCTGACGCAGAAATTTTCAGATCAAATTCCTGCGCCAAGTTTGGATGATAATTCCGAGCCTGTTGCAGCGGGATTGATTGTGAATATGCTCGATCAAAGGGTGAAAAAACTTACGCCTGAATTCAGTAGTTATACAATTGCCAAAATGGGATTGTGGGCCTTAACGCAAACATCTGCGCGTGCGCTTGCACCCAAAATCCGTGTGAACGCGATCGGCCCTGGTCCCACACTTCGCGGCGATCGCGAAGATCCTGTCCGATATCAGCATCAACGCGACAATACCGTCCTTAATCGTGGGTCCAATCCCTCTGATATTTCTGCGGCACTTGGGTATTTCATAGATGCGCCTGCCGTAACAGGGCAGCTTTTGTGCGTGGACGGGGGGCAACATTTGGGTTGGAAAACCCCAGATATTTTGGGGATTGTGTAGCGTGATCATTTCCAAACACGTTGAAGTTGTTCCACCTGTCAAAAAATTGTTAAATAAATTTTATAAAAACTTAAGAAAAACAACAGTTTGGCGAATTATCAAAAAAATAAACAGCAAAAACAGATACTTAATAAACTGCCTATTTTTTGTGCAAATTCACGAAGTGGCCTGAAATCAATGGAAAAATTGCTATTTCAGAAAGTTATACTCAGAGTTATCCACAGAAACAGTGGACAGCTTTTCGCTTGAATTCGACGTATAATCATTGCAGCGAAAACAGAATCAAGACTTCGGGTGTAATTCAATTTCAATGGGAACCAGTTAATTGAGCCTTACGGGTGTAAATCTAATTCAAAAGTATGTTCGACAGTTGGATACTTCGCCGGGCGTCTATCGCATGTTGGACGCACAGGCGCGTGTTTTGTACGTTGGCAAGGCGCGCAATTTAAAGGCGCGTGTATCAAATTATGCCCGCCCCACGGGGCACTCGTCGCGGATCGCACGTATGATCTCGGAAACCTCACAAATGATGTTTCTGACAACCAAAACCGAGACCGAGGCGCTTCTGCTTGAACAAAATCTGATTAAGCAGCTTAAGCCACGCTATAACGTCCTGTTGCGTGATGATAAGTCATTTCCAAATATCTTGGTCACCACCAAACATGAATTTCCACAAATCAAAAAACACCGCGGCGCCAAAAAGGAAAAAGGCGCGTATTATGGTCCTTTTGCCAGCGCTGGCGCAGTGAATAAATCTTTGAACCAGTTACAGCGGGTATTTCAACTGCGCAATTGTTCGGATGCGATGTTTGAAACGCGCACGCGCCCCTGTTTGCAATATCAGATCAAACGCTGTTCGGGGCCTTGCGTTGGGCGTATCAGCGCGCGTGATTATCAGGCGTCTGTGAAAGATGCACAGCGATTTTTGTCAGGGAAATCAACCGAAATCCAAGAGAGCCTTGCATCGCAAATGGCGCAAGCCAGCGAAGCAATGGAATTCGAACGCGCCGCAGCACTGCGTGACCGCATTCGCGCCATGACCCAAGTTCAAACGAACCAAGGCATCAATCCGCGCACGGTCAGCGAAGCGGATGTTATCGCGCTGCATATCGAAGGGGGACAGGCCTGTGTGCAGGTGTTTTTCATTCGCGCAAACCAAAATTGGGGAAACCGCGATTTTTATCCGCGCATCAGTGCCGATCATTCCCATGCAGAGGTGCTTGAGGCCTTTGTCGGGCAGTTTTATTCTAGCAAAGAAGCACCGCGTCAGCTGATCCTATCCCATGATATCGAAAACGCGGATTTGGTGAGTGCGGCCTTGAGCGAGGCGGCGGGTCACAAGGTTGAGTTGATCTATCCGCAGCGCGGTGAAAAATTTGAACTTGTTTCAGGTGCATTGCGAAACGCCAAAGAAAGTTTAGCCCTACGTATGTCCGAAACCGCGACACAGGCCAAACTTTTGCGTGGCATTGCCGAGGCGTTTGCTCTGGATGAAGCGCCCAAGCGGATTGAGGTGTTTGATAACTCCCATATTCAGGGCGCATATGCCGTGGGTGCCATGATTGTTTCGGGGCCAGACGGATTTTTGAAAAATCAATATCGTAAATTTAACATCAGGGGTGATGACCTGACCCCTGGTGATGATTTCGGCATGATGAAAGAAGTCATGACCCGCCGCTTCACCAGACTGATCAAAGAGGATCCAGAGCGCACTTCTGAAAGTTGGCCAGATCTTTTGTTAATCGATGGTGGCGCAGGTCAGGTTAGTGCCGTTGCCGAAATTTTGGAAACGCTTGGCGTAGACGACGTTCCAATGGTTGGGGTTGCCAAAGGTGTGGACCGAGATCACGGAAAAGAAGAGTTCTACATTCCGGGCCGTTCTGTTTTTGCATTGCAGCGAAATGATCCTGTTTTGTATTTCGTACAAAGGATGCGAGATGAAGCGCACCGTTTTGCAATTGGAACACACCGCGCAAAACGGGCCAAGGCGATTTCGGCAAATCCGTTGGACGATATTGCGGGCATTGGTGCGTCGCGAAAACGGGCGCTTCTGGCGCATTTTGGATCGGCCAAAGCCGTGTCGCGCGCGAACCTTGCGGACCTAAAGGCAGTAGATGGCATTTCGGCTGCAATGGCCGAAAAAATCTATGATTTCTTCCATGAAAAGGGCTGATTAGCCGTCCATCAATTGACGGGCCGTGGGTTTTAAATCACCGTCCTCGGCCTGTGCATAATAGACCCCGCGCGCAACTGCACGCGCAACACAATGCGCCGCAGCGGACGAAAGGGTGCTTAACAAAACTGGGTCCTTTGGTTTTGCGATTTTTCCTGTCGACACAGCAAAAATTAAATCGCCATCATATGGCAGATGTGACGGATAAATGGCCCGCGCGAGTCCATCATGCGCAGCGATGGCGAGCCGCTTTAGCTCTGATTTATCAAGATCAAAATCGGTGGCGACTACGCCGATAGTGGTGTTGGCCTGCGGATGCAGAGCGCCCAATTTACTTGGCCCTATACCCAAAGAGGGGGGGGTGTTTTGAGATATGCCGTACCCGCCGAACTCATTTTGAATTTCAAAGGGAGCTGCCCAAAAATGTTTTTCATCTGGTGTCAGGGCGTTGCCAACGGGGTTTGCCGCGATCAATGCGCCGACTGTACCGCCAGCCTCTAACGTCAGAGAGGACGTCCCCAACCCTCCCTTGGTTATCCCGCATAGGGCTCCAAATCCTGCGCCTGCGCTGCCGATATCAAATTTGGTATCCGCCGATAAATAAGCTTCGCGACCCAATTCTGTGTAGGGTGAGGTATCCCAATTTTTCTCACCACCGTTTGCCATATCAAACAGGATCGCAGTGGGAACAATTGGGATGGTTACGTCGCCAACGGCAAATCCACGCCCTGCAGCGCGCAATGCATGCGCAACGCCGCCCGCGCTATCTAATCCAAATGCACTGCCGCCTGACAGGACGATTGCATCGACTGTCTGAACGGTTTTATCGGGCTCTAATAAATCTGTATCCCGTGTTCCCGGCGCACCACCTATAACAGCGTAGGAAGCAGTAAATGGTGCATCACCCGTCAAAACGGTTACGCCCGTTTTAACATTCGAATCTATGGCATTGCCCACGCGTAATCCTGAAACATCACAGATTGAATTTAGGGGCCCTGTTCGCAATGTGCTCATCTCGTATCCTGACAAAATCAGCATTTATTAGCCGAAATTACATCCATTTTGATCAGTTTTTAACGAATAGCTTGGCAGATTAAGAGTCAATTGTTATGTTATGTGTATTAGGAAG
>JAKMGV010000133.1 GCA_022424725.1 Paracoccaceae bacterium | reverse complement strand
GGGTGGTACAGCAACACTTGATTGGGAACGTGTTGCGGATGCTGCGCGAGATGAATTTGACAAAACTGTGTCGCATGTCATCGACGAACCAATCGCGCGGACGGATGTCGAACCCTTAAATGACGAAGAAATGGACGCGTTGCGAGAGATCGTGGCCAAGATTATTCGCGAAGAATTAAAGGGACATCTGGGTGAAAAGATTACCGCAAAAATACGTCAGATGGTTCAGCGTGAGATAAAATCCGCATTAGACGAAAGTCAAAAATAAAAAGCGCGGACCAAAGCCCGCGCCCATTAAATCTATTGTGTCGTGTGCTTATGCAGCTTCGGCTTGTTGTGCTGCGTGACGGCGTTCGCTTTCCTCGCGTGACAGCGCGACAGATGTACGTACACCTTTTTCCACAAACTCCATCAATCCTGAAACAACCCGTTCATTCGGATCAATGCCCGCACAGGACAACACTTCGCGCCCATCGCGAGATCGCGCCCAACGCGCGATTTGGTCAGGGCCATTGCCGTATTTCTTATCGTCCGCAATTGCATCGTCCAATGCTGCCAATACCACTGCCGCAAAAAGTTTGCGGGCGCGGTTACCTTGTTCAGCGTTAAATGCAGTTGCATCAACGAAATCAACCATCTCGTCGTCCTTTTGTATCTTGTCATTTTGGCGTAGCGATGCTTATGCCCGAAAAAAAACGATTCGGGTAGGCTTATTTTGCATAACTGTCATGCTGAATATGCATACCTTGTCCGCAGATAAGCGCGCTTGCCAACTATTGGTCTACCAGATATAGGGGCGAAAGATTTAAATTCAACGTTTGAATGGGGACCTTTGGATGCCAAAAATCAACGGAAACGAAATTCGTCCAGGTAATGTGTTAGAGCATGATGGTGGTCTTTGGGCCGCAGTGAAAGTTGATCACGTAAAACCAGGCAAGGGCGGTGCCTTTGCGCAGGTTGAATTGCGAAATTTGCGCAATGGTTCCAAACTGAATGAACGCTTCCGCAGCGCCGATAAAGTTGAGCGTGTTCGTCTTGAGCAAAAAGACCAACAGTTCCTTTATGAGTCTGATGGCATGTTGGTATTCATGGACACGGAAACATATGAACAAATCGAACTTCCCGCTGATCTGTTGGGCGAACGTCGTCCATTCCTTCAAGATGGCATGACCATTGTTGTTGAATTTTACGATGAAGAAGCACTGAACGCGACCCTTCCCCAAAAAGTCACGTGCAAAGTGGTTGAAACAGAGCCGGTAGTCAAAGGCCAAACGGCCGCCAATAGCTTTAAACCTGCGATCTTGGACAACGGCGTCAAGGTTATGGTGCCCCCCTTTATCGCGCAGGACGAGGATATCGTCATAAATACCGAAACGATGGATTATTCAGAGCGCGCTTAGGCGACATATGTGTGGGCCGAAAGGCCCACGTTTATTTCTGCCACGTGACAGGAATGTCGTTAACGTTAATGTCAGCATCCGCACGATCATACCGCACATAGGCAAGTGCACGTTTCCCGGCGCTCGTATGCGTACGCCCGATGACCCTACCATTTGAAACGACGTCAGCGTTTTCAGGAATGTCAGCGTCAGCAACCAATCGCACCAAACCCTTTCTTAGTTCGGTTTTGTGCTTCATGCGCGCGGTCACCTCTTGGCCGACATAACAGCCTTTTCTAAAATCAACGCCATTTAATCCTTCGAAACCCATCTCCAGGATGTAGCTTTCCGCATCTAATTCACGGCCCATTTCGGGTATTTTATAGTCAACGCGCAAGGCATCCCAATCGACCGTATCCGAATTGCGATCCTCAGCGCCATAATAACGCCACCCTAAATTGGCATCTCGTGGATCTGCAACTGCGCCTTCTGGTGCATCGTTTAGGCCGCGGGATACAATCAAATCGGTTTCTGAAATTGTGACATCTGCCCGAAGTTTGTACATGTTTAAACGCGGGATCAAGGTGGCCGCCGCGTCCGCATCAACATCCATCAAGATATCGTTGCCGTCAGGGATCAGAAAAAAATCAGCAATAAATTTGCCCTGCGGTGTCAAAAGCGCGGAATAAACTGGACCTGTATCCATACGTTTGATGTCGTTGGTGATCAAGTTTTGCAGGAACTTCTGGGCATCTGCGCCAGAAAATCGAAACACCTTGCGTTGCATTTTTCTACCATTCTTGTGCTATTTGGTTCATCACATATAAGGACCAACCATTTGATTGGAAAGAGATGTCACAAAAACTTAGTGTCGTTATCCCAACGCTGAATGTAGAACAGGTCCTGCCATCAACGCTTCAAAGTTTGATGGAGGGCGTATTCTCGGGCGTGATCGGTGACTTGGTGATTGTGGATGGTGGGTCAAATGATGCGACCATAAACATTGCCAAAGAGGTCGGTGCGACAGTTTTGGAGGCAAAGCCATCGCGGGGGGGACAGATTTTCGCAGGTGTATCCGCATGCAAATGCGATTGGGTTTTGATCCTGCATGCAGACTCGCGTTTATCCCAAGGATGGGCGGAATTGATCCCGACGGCACCAGATTTTGAACGCGCCTATTATTTTCAACTGCGATTTGATGCAGTTGGTTTTGCTGCATGGTGGGTGGCGAAATGGGCAAACCTACGATCCAGAATTTTCGCGTTGCCTTACGGGGATCAGGGCATCTTTATACACAAAAACCTGCTCGCCTCTGTAGGGGATTACCCAACTGCGCCCTTGATGGAGGATGTGATCCTTGCCCGTAAATTGGGGCACCGTTTGACTGCCTTGCCAATCACAATAACGACCAGCGCTGAAAAATACATCGCGCATGGATGGCTGCGCCGCGGGTTTCGAAATCTCGGCCTGCTGTTTCAATTTTTGTTGGGGACAACACCCGAAGCACTTTACAAAAAATACTATTCCTGATGCAGGTGTCGATCCTGAAGGCGTAGGGTTCTGTCCATTTTTGCAGCCAGATTGGGATTATGTGTCGCGATCAATGCGCATAGGCCCGTATCACGAGCGATCTGTAGGATCAGATCAAACACCTGATCTGATGTCGCCTCATCCAAGTTCCCTGTCGGTTCGTCGGCGAGCAGTGTGCTGGGGTTATTGGCCAAAGCTCTGCACAAGGCGACACGTTGCTGTTCGCCCCCTGATAATTGCGAGGGGCGATGGTCCGCCCGCGCACCTAATCCCACCATGTCCAACAGATCGCCCGCCCGCTTTTTCGCAGCAGCGGAATTCGCGCCATCTGCCAGTTGCGGTAGGATGATATTTTCCAACGCACTGAATTCGGGCAATAGATGATGGAATTGATACACAAATCCAATGTCCTGACGTCTGGCGGTGGTGCGCCGTCGATCACCAGCTTTACCAATCGCTGACCCGCGCAAATATACGTCGCCCAGATCTGGGGTATCCAAGAGACCAGCAATATGCAGCAATGTGGATTTACCTGCACCAGATGGCGCAACCAGTGCACTGATTTCCCCCTTATGTAGGCTGACATTCACATCCTCTAGCACGCTAAGCGCGTTTGCCGCGCCACGGTTATAGGATTTATGGATCCCGCGGAGTTCCAGAACAACATCACTCATAGCGCAGCGCCTCAACTGGGTTCATGCGTGCCGCGCGCCGCGCTGGAAAGTAGGTGACCCCAAAGCTAAGCCCAAGGGAAAGGGTGACCGCCGTGATCACATCATCCAATTTCAATTCGGCAGGAATTTCATAAATCCCACGAATGGATGGATCCCAGACACCGCCGCCTGACACATAGTTTACAAAGGCGAAAATTGTATCGACGTAGATGGCAAAAAGGCATCCCAAAACAGTTCCAAATAGAGTGCCCAGAACACCAGTGAACGCGCCGCACAGGAAAAATACACGCAATACGGCGCCTTCGCTTAATCCCATTGTGCGTAAGATACCGATATCACGCCCTTTATTTTTCACCAACATGATCAAACCGGATACGATGTTCATAGACGCGATGGTGACAAGGATCGACATGATGATGAACATAACATTGTCCTCAATCGTCAATGCGCGCAGATAATTGCCAGAGGCGTCTTTCCAGCTCCAGAATTGGATATAGGGCGGGACCGATGGTTCCATGCGGGCAATTACGTCTTCAACCTGATCAGGTTCTGTCACCAGTACCTCGATTTCATCGGCACGATCTGCGCGATTGAAATAGTCCTGCGCTGCGGTAAAGGGCATGTAAACGCGTACCTTATCCATGTCATGCCGACCAGCGGAGAAGATAAATGAAACAGGAAATGATTTTACCCGTGGGCTGGTGCCAAATGCCGTTTTCACACCATCTGGACTGATCAATTTGATTTGATCGCCCACACCGACGCCCAAGGCGCGTGCAACTCCTGATCCGATTGCAACACCATTTGCAAAATCATCGACACGCCCGATCACGGTTTCAGGGTCCACAATGCGGCGCAGGTCCATCAAATTGTCCTGCGATATTCCAAAGACCTCAACCCCTGCGTTTGTGCTGTTCGCATTGGCCATGACCTGACCTTTGATCAAGGGGGCCGCGCGTTTTACACCGTCAGCAGAGCGTAGGATATCCGCCAGTTGTTGATAATTTTGAATGCTTCTGTCGATTTGGTTCTGCCCAGTCGTCTGGGGCAGGCGATAAATGGTCACATGGGCGTTGGCACCCAACACTGTATCCACGATTTCTGTGCGAAATCCTGACCGTACAGCCAGCGTTGCGATCAATGCAAAAACCGCCAGCGTAATCCCAATCAGGCTGATCCAGGTCATCGTGCTGACGCCGCCCTCGGTGCGCTTAGAACGCAGATACCGCCAGGCAATCATAAATTCGTATTTTGAAAATGGATGGGGTGTACCCTTCACATCCTGCTCCTTCTATGTTGGGTTCAACTTGCGCAGATCGGTTCAGATGGTCAAGCCGCCTTGGCAGATTTTCTCTGATGTCCTATAGATTCCCAGGAAACAGTGAGAGGCCAGAAAATGAGCAACCCAAGATACGCAAAATTGGTTCAAGGATTACCTGCAACCGTTCCGTTTGTTGGGCCCGAAACCCAAGAACGTGATCGTGGATTTGCATTTGATGCACGTCTTGGGGCGAATGAAAATATTTTTGGTCCCTCTCCCAAAGCAATTGCGGCCCTGAACACTGCGGCGTCTGATATTTGGATGTATGGTGATCCAACCAGTTTCGACTTGCGC
>JAKMGV010000001.1 GCA_022424725.1 Paracoccaceae bacterium | reverse complement strand
TTTGTGCCGGGCGCTTTTTGCAAGCCTATCAAGAGGGCTGCGCACCCAAAGTCGTGCTAAAGGCAACACATGCGCGCGCATTGGATATTGTCCCACTTGATCTGCTGAAGGAGTGCGAATTCAACCCTGCATAAGGTCAAAACTTTGATCCAAAACACCTGCCAGTTGGATATCCAACTCGGTCAGCGTCTCTACATCATGTGTCGCAAGGCGCACCTCCACACGATTATAAACGTTTTGCCATTCTGGATGATGGTTTAGGGCGTCGATCTGATCAACAAGTGACGCCATCCACGCAATCGCCGCTGAAAAGCTTGGAAAGTGATATGTTTTGTTGGCGGAGTGACCATCGGGTGCGACTGTCCAGCCGCCCTCTTCCAGTATTTTGTAATCCATTCGACTGACCCTATAAACAACTATATGATGAAAAATAAGCCGCGCGCGCACATCTTCAACATTTGCAAAATGCGTAAATCCCATTACATCCATTCGAAGCAAAAGGAAGTCGATTATGCAAATTTACCTATCAGGCGAAATCCATACAAATTGGCGCGATGAAATTATGGAACTGTGTCAGGGGCTAAATGTGACCTTTACCTCTCCTGTTTTGGACCACGCAGCAAGTGATGATTGCGGCGTCACCATTTTGGGGGCTGAGGACAATAAATTTTGGCATGACAATAAGGGCGCCAAAGTAAACGCCATCCGAACGCGCAAGGCAATCAGTGATGCAGATGTCGTCGTGGTCCGCTTTGGCGAAAAATACAAACAATGGAACGCAGCGTTTGATGCAGGCTATGCAGCCGCACTTGGAAAATCACTAATCATCATGCACGGTGACGATCATCAGCACGCCCTAAAAGAGGTAGACGCCGCCGCGCTGGCCGTGACATCCACCCCAGCACAGGTTGCACAAATCCTGAAATATGTGTTGCACGGCGAACTAAGTTAACATCCGCGATGTCGCAATTAAGCGGTTTTTCCTGAACTTTTCGCGATTGGCTCGTTCCAAATACATAAGGAACGGATTATGAGATTTTCTGGGAAAACCGCGCTTGTCACGGGTGCAGCTGGCGGAATTGGGCAGGCGATTGTTGCGGGATTACGTGCGGAAGGCGCACGTGTAGCAACAGCAGATCGCGACAGCAGTGCCATTCCCGCAGATGCGCATTTGGACGGTGACCTATTAAACCCAGATTACTGTGATGGATTGATAAACGCGGCGGCTGCGTCATTGGGGTCCATCGACATCATCGTGAACAACGCAGGCGTCATCACGCGCGGCACGATTGATGAAACAACTGACGCTGATTGGGCGCTGTCCATGGGCGTCAATGTCGAGGCACCGTTTCGTATTTGCCGCGCGGCGATCCCAGTGATGGCGAAACAGGGCGGTGGTGTCATCGTAAACACATCATCCTGTTGGGGCGGAAAAGCCCCCGGCCCAAACCACCCGCTTTATTGCATGACAAAGGCCGCAATTGCATCGATGACGGAATGTTTGGGCATGGACCACGGACACCAGAACATTCGTGTCAACGCCGTCTGCCCGAATGAGGTGAATACACCAATGCTGCGCACAGGGTTGCGCATGCGCGGGTTTGATCCTAATACGGCCATTGCGGAACTGGGCAAAACTGTGCCAGTGGGCCGTATCGCAGAACCCGAAGATATCGCCGACGTAGTGCTATTCCTTGCCTCTGAGCAGTCGCGCTACATCACGGGCACATTGGTTGAGGTCAACGGTGGAAAGCCCGTGTCATGAAGCGGTTTGAGAACAAAGTTGCCCTTGTCACAGGGGGACGCAGCGGGATTGGAGGGGCCACTGCAAAACGCCTACGCGATGAAGGTGCAACCGTTATTACGGCGCAGCGCGGAACCAATTCAGACTTTCCATCAATCAGCGTCGATTTTGCCGATCCCATCGCCACCAGCACCGTGGTGGATCAGGTCGTAGCGAAGCATGGTCAGTTGGACGTTTTGATCAACAACGCAGGCATCATGCAAGAGGCCTATGCCGAGGATATGACGCTTGATGATTGGATGCGCACAATCAATGTCAACCTGACTGCCCCGTTCCTATTGATCAAATCCGCACTGTCGCATTTGCGAAAAACAAAAGGGGCAATTGTGAATACTGGTTCGATCGAGGGGTTGGGATCAAACCCAATGCATGCAGCCTATGGCGCATCTAAGGCAGGATTGCATGGACTGACCAAGGCAATTGCGGTGGATCATGGCAAAGATGGCATTCGTTGCAATGCGGTAGCACCTGGCTGGATCGACACAGATTTGAACGAGGATTACATCGACAACATGCCCGATCCAGACGCCTTTCGCCGTGATATTGCAAAAATTCACCCCGTCGGCAGTACGGGCAAACCACAGGATGTTGCAGCGCTTATTGCCTTTCTTGCATCAGATGACGCTGCATTCATCACAGGTGAAATTTATCGTGTAGACGGCGGCAGGATGAGCAAACTGAGCCTGCCGCAATAACGGCAGGTCATCGCTTTACGCCAATCCGACTTGGGTTCCATTGGGTTGAATATCCTCGGGTCGCTGTTCCAACATGGCAAACAAAGCCCCCTGAATATTTGCAACATTTGGATCGTCGTAGATGTTGTTCAATTCATGCGGGTCTTTTTCAAGATCATACATCTCGCCGGTTTGGGACTGATAATCATAAACCAATTTATGCGTTTTGGTGCGTACCGTCCGAAGGGAAAGCGCAACACCTGCGCGCGTTGGCAACAACTCCCATTCGTTCATCGCGAATTCACGGCTACCCTCATCCGTTTCAATCAACTTGCGCAAGGATGATCCATGCTGGGGCAATTGCGCATCCGTTTGCGCGTAATCACAAAATGTCGCCGTCAGATCGAGAGTTGAAACAGGATCCTCTACGCGCTTTCCGATGGGAACTCCGGGTCCTTTTACGATCATTGGGACCTTTAAAAGGCCATCATAATGCATTGGCCCCTTTAGGATCAGACCATGATCCCCCAACCAATCGCCATGGTCAGAAATATAGATAACAATTGTATTTTCATCCAAGCCCGCCTCAGCCAAGGCGATCATGATGCGGCCCACGTTGTGATCAATCAACGATAATTGCCCATAGGTATTTGCAATAATTTCACGCAACTGATCATCACTTTGTTCGGATATGCGGCTATAAGATTTCCGCACTTCTGCGTGCTTTTTCTCGCCCGCAGGTTCGGCCGTCAGAACTGCCTCGTGCCACCACGGACGCCCCTCAAAACTGCGAGTGCGATGTGCTGGCAAATCTACCTCGGCAGGATCATGCAATCGCGACCAAGGTTCAGGAGCATCAAAGGGGTGATGGGGATCTGGAAAGCTGATCCATGTGCAAAATGGAGTGTCCTGATCACGGCCATTCTTCAACCAATCAATCGCGCGATCTGCGGTCCATGTAGTGTTGTGCCATGCCGTTGGCAGTTTGGAATGCCACGTCTGTGCGGCCTCTTTCGTGTCGCCCGCATTTTCGCGATAAAGGGCGTTTTTTTCGTCCCCTTTGCCATCGGCATAAAACCATTTTTCATAATGCTGACCAGCGGGTGGTTTTTCAGGCAAAAACCAATTGTGCCCCACCAACATCATTTCAACGTGCTGAAATCCCATATATGGCCCGTGCCATGTGTCTGGATAATCCGCAGATGATTTCAAACATTCGGGCGTCCCTGTTTTTTCATATGTGTGATAGGTGGAAAAATGCGCTTTTCCAAAAAACGATGTTTGATACCCAGCTGCAGAGAGTGATCCCGCAAACCCCTGTTCCCCGATGTCTGGGTTCAAATCGATCCCGTTGTCGTGAACACCATGGGTGCGGCACAACTGCCCCGTCAGGATAGAAGCCCGCGCAGGCTGGCACACCACACAGGATGTGATGCAATTGTTAAAATGCGTACCTGATGCAGCCAATTCATCGAGATGGGGCGTTTTGACATTGCGCCCCTTAAACCCAAAACAATCTGCACGTTGTTGATCTGCAGAAATCAGCAAAATATTTGGACGCGTCATACGCTGCCTCTTTTTCTAGATGTTAAAATCATAACTCCAACCGATACGGCCACAAAAACAGCGGCAACCGGATGGGTGAACAAAAACCACGGATCATTCCCTGTGGCTGCATAAGCTTGACGCGCGGTTTCTTCCAGTTTTGCGCCAAGGATAAAGGCAATGACAAAGGGCAGTGGCGAAATACCAAATACCCGCATCAAATAGCCCAAGACACCAAACCCAACGGCAAAATACAAGGCTTCGATCCGTGTCTCTTGAACATAGATTGCCGTCAGGGTTAGCAACAGAACGCTTGGTAACAAAATGTGTTTTGGAATGCGGATCATGAACCTCATCGTGCGCATGACGCGCCCGCCCACGGTCCAATTCAGGGCGTTTGCCAAAAACATCGTTGTAAAAATCCCAAAGGCCATAACCAATTCAGGATTCAAATTGACGGGATCGAATTTAAACACCGTCGGGCTTGGGTTGAACCCACTGATGCTGTCCATCGCCAGCAGTAGAAATACAGCAGCCGCATTGCCAGGAATGCCCAGTGATAAAACGGGCATTAGATTTGCCCCAGAAACAGCAGAATTGGCCGCTTCTGTTGCGGCGATCCCCTTGGGCGCGCCTTCCCCAAATTTACCACCTTCTGTATCATCGTGGCGGCGTTTGGCAGCGGTGTAACCCAATGTTGCCGCAAGGGTTGAACCAATCCCAGGAAGGGCGCCAACAACCGTACCAATAACCGCCGAGCGGAAAATAGTGGGGGCTAGTTTTACTCGTTCTGCCAGTGTTAGTGCGCTGTTGGTATCAGATGTTGTAATAGGTTTCATGCGACTGGCGCGTTGATCAGATCGCAGCTCATCCAATTCCTTGAACACCGCGCCAATGATCAGTACCCCCAGAACCGAGGTTGCAATTGGAAACCCCTGTGCCAAGGTTTGCGTGCCCATCGATAAACGTGGATAAAAATCCTCACCCGTACCGACATAGACCGCCAACAATCCTAAGCCTGTCGAAATCAATCCCCGTCCGACGGACCCGCCAACCACAGCGGAAATGAACGATAGGGAAAGGATCAATAGGGCGGTTTTTTCTGGCAGGTCCAAATAACGTTCCACCATTATCGCCAAGAAGGGTGCGCCGATAATCAACACCAAATCTGAAAATGTATCACCCGATACGGATGAAAAATGCGCAATGCGCAGGGCGCGTTTCGCCTCGCCCCGTTTGGCCATGGGATAGCCATCCAGTGTTGTCATAAACGCATCCGGTGTCCCCGGTGTGTTGAACAGAATGGCGGGTACGGCACCGCCAACGGTCGCCCCCTTCATCACCCCAATCAAAAATCCCAAAACAGGCAGCAACGCATCGGTATTGTAACCAAATGTCGAAATCAAAATGGGCAGCGAAATCGCCATCGCAACAGGCCCCGCCAACCCAGGGGTTGCGCCCACCAAAATGCCCAAAAAGAAACCAGAAATCACCATTACTACAGTGATCGAAATGGCCAAGCCGAAAATCGAAAATGCCTCGGGCCCCTGAAAGACGGCCAAAATGCCCAACCATATGTAATCAAGCACGCTCATCACACGTCCCCGTTGGGCGGCAACAAGAGATCCTCAAACGGAAGATCGTAGACCAGTATCAACACAAGTGACCAAATTAGACCGATTATCAGCGCACGACGCGACAGGCGTCCTTCGACGACGGTGATCATACCGCCAACCATGATCACTCCGCCAATCAAAAATCCGATATGTTTGATCCCAATCATGTCACGCAGCAATCGATATTCTAGATCCAGACCAGAAATCGCCACATAGGTGTTAACCAAAATCGGCCCCAAATGACGCATCACCGAGAGAGCGACCAAGATGACAATGACAAGTTTGAGGAAGAAGACAAATTGCGCAGACACCATCGTGAATTGCGCCTCATCTTGCGTTTCAAATAGCAGGATCAAAACCGCCCCAATCAACACAAATCCTGCGGCAAGCGTTGGTGCCAAGGAATCCCCAATCACCCAATGACGACGCATTTTTTCCAACAATCCTGTTTCGACATCATTGGGGATCCATACGCCTAAAACGACGATGGCGAAGACCAAAAATATGCCTGCTGTGAATTTGTTTGGTGTCATGACAAATAAAAAGGCCCCAAATTTCAGGGGCCCTTTCGCTGCATTAAGGTTATTCAGAAGCAGCTTTCAGCAGATCACCTGCCGACGCATAATCCGAAGCGACCATTGCATCCAGATCACCACCCATGATGACAGATGCACCACCGAATGCCTTTTTGATCAAACCGCCAGCTTTTGTTTCAGGGTTTTCGACAACACCTTTGATCGCATTGGCCAATGCCGCGCGCGCGTCATCGGGCATACCCGCTGGCCCCATGAACATGAAATACCCGTCTGCAGAAAATTCGACGCCCATATCCGCAAATGTTGGGGCATCAGGTGTTTGAACCAACGGTGCCTTAAGTGCCGATGCAAGGTTTACTAAATCACCCGCGGCAACGCCCTTGGCTTGGATACCTGCCATGAAACCAATGTCCATGTCACCAGCATTCACTCCGTTCATGACAGCTTTGCCACCTTTTACCGAGATGATGTTGAAATCAACACCCTGCGCCTTACCCAAAAGATAGGCAAGATCGGCCAAGCGTGGGCTCATCACACCGAAACGGATATCCTGACCAGATTTTGCCGCCGCAACGACATCTGACATTGTGTTCCAACCTTTGTCAGACCGCGCCACAACGCCCATTTGGAAACCCGCAGTTGTTGTGATCGGTGTAAAGTCAGCAGGTGTCATGCCACTGTTTGAAGCAGCCATGTTATACCCAAGCGTTTCGGTCACGGCCATACCAATAACCGTGCCGTCATTTGCTTCTGACTTCATCGCCGCCGCAAGGTTCAAACCACCTTTGCCTGTGACTTGCTCAGGAATAAAGGACCAACCCAAAGTTGCCTCTAACTCTTCTGCGATCAAACGTGCCTGGGTATCTGCGCCACCCCCAGCTGCGAATGCTATCATAAGTTTTACTGGACCCGCTGGTTTCCAGTCTTCTGCAGCTGCGCCAAACGCAGTCGCCGCGACAATACCAAGTGCCGCAGCACCTGTTTTCAGCCATTGAAACATGATAATCCTCCCGATTAGATTGACATACTCTGAACCGTTCGGCGTTCTTCGGTCAAGAAAAAAGTTGACGTATCAACTAATTTAACGTTTTCTTTGCTGATGAACAACGGATTTCACATAATATTTGGGGCCTGCGCGTGAATATAGATGACCTAGAAGTCCAACAATTTTTGACCTACCGGCTTGCGCGTACGCACATGCGGTTGAACGCACAAGCAATCGGAATTCTGAAACGAAACGCGGGCCTCACATTGACGCAGTGGCGGGTGATCGCCCTACTTGCGGGAACAGATTGCAAAAATTCGTCAGATATCGAACGTCAAATTGGGATGGATAAAGGGCAACTTTCGCGCACAATTCGTGGTTTGTCTGACGCAGGGTATGTAAAATTTAAAACAGACGCCAAAGATCATAGAAAATCAAATTTGAAGCTGACGGCCAAGGCGCAGAAGATTTATGATCAAACCTTGCCCTTGATGCGCAATCGGCAACGCAGTTTGTTTGCTCATTTAGACGAAACCGAAATCAAGGCCATCTATTCGGCGTTAGAAAAGCTGGAAAAGGCGGCACACCTGTCAGAGGATGAATTATGAGCCAGTCAAATTTTTTGGTTATCATGTCAGATGAACACCAAGGTCGCGCCATGGGATGTGCGGGGCTTGATTTCGTAAAAACGCCTAATTTGGATCGCCTCGCCGCGCGCGGAACACGCTTTAGCGAGGCTTATACACCCTGTCCGATTTGCGTTCCCGCCCGTGCATCTTTTGCAACAGGTAAACATGTGCATGAAACGCGCCTGTGGGATAACGCAATGCCCTATACTGGACAATTGCCAGGCTGGGGGCACGCACTGCAGGACAATAACATTCCTGTCGAGTCGATTGGAAAATTGCATTATCGCAGCGAGGAAGACCCAGCAGGATTTGACGTTGAACATATTCCAATGATGGTTGTTGGTGGCGTCGGTATGGTTTGGGCATCCATTCGGAAAGAGGATGAACGCATCACCCCCAATGCCCGAATGCTGGGCGGATATATCGGCCCTGGCGAAAGCAAGTACACCGAATATGACGCCGCCGTAACCGAACGAACCATCGAATGGATCAAACAAGCCGCAAACCGCGATACACCCTGGTGTCTCTATGTTGGATTGGTTGCGCCCCACTTCCCACTGGTCGTTCCAGAAGAATATTACGAAATGTATCCAGAAGGTTCCGTTCCTGAACCTGAATTACACCCCAAAACTGGGTATGAACGCCATCCTTGGGTTGAAAAACAAAATGGCAATTTCAACAGCGAAGACCAATTTGTGGACGCCGCAGAACGAAGTCGCGCCTTTTCTGCCTATTATGGTCTGGTCACATGGCTGGATCACAACATCGGTTTGATCATGGACGCCTTGGACGCATCGGGTCAGACGGATAATACAACCGTGGTCTACACATCAGATCATGGGGATAATGTTGGTGAACGCGGTCTGTGGGGTAAATCAAATCTATACCAAGAAAGTGTTCATGTCCCAATGATCATGGCGGGGCCTGACGTGCCCGTTGGCGAATGCAAAACACCTGTGTCGCTTTTGGATTTGGCCCATACGATCCCTGATCACTTTGGCGTTGCATTCGACGGCCGGGCATCCCATCAGCCCTTGCATGATGTAATTACAGCGGTGGAACAACCCGACCGCCCAATCCTAAGCCAATATCACGCAGCAGGTGCGGTCTCAGGGGCCTATATGTATAAAAAAGGGCGCTGGAAACTGAACCATTACGTTGATTTTCCGCCTGAATTGTTTGACCTACAAAATGATCCGAAAGAACATTTTGATTTGGCCAATGATCCAGAACATGCCGACACCCTTGCACGCCTAGAGGCCGAGCTTCGCGCCATTTTGGACCCAGAGGCTGTTGATAAGATCGCATTTGCGGATCAAGCGGATCTAATCGAATTCCACGGCGGTCGCGATGCGGCACTCGCACTAGGCGCCCCCGGAGCGACGCCGCCACCCAAGGTATGATTTCAAACCGCATTCTTTTGTGATCTTGGGCGAATAATAGCAATTGATCCTATTGCCGAATTCAATAGGATCAGATTTCAGAATGCGCAGAAATCGAAACAAATCGAGTACGGACAAGACAGGCGGCATGCCCATAAACCACCGCGTCGGCGGTGGCATCCATCGACTATCACAAGACGACCTAAACCTATTGCTGGACGCTGCCATTCAAATTTTGGAAACCATTGGATTGGCCGAGGTTTCATCAGAAATCAGCGACACAATGTGTGACGCAGGCGCACAGTTGTCGGGCGGGCGCATCACAATACCCCGAACCCTTGTTTTAGAAGCTGTCGATGAAATGCCGAAAACCGTTTTGCTGGCAGGCCAAGCAGCCGAGTTTGACATGCAGGTCGGCGGCGAAAACGTCTATTTAGGGACGGGTGGCGCAGCGCCCATGGTGCAGGATTTGACATCTACGGATTACAGGGCCGCTGAGTTGCGCGATTTATATGACGCAGCTCGCATCGCCCATAATTGCAGGCACATCGATTTTTTTGCGCGTTCCGTTGTCGCGCGCGACATCGACGACCCCCTGAAACTTGATCGTGCAACAACGGCTGCATCGCTTATGGGATGTGCCAAACATGTGATGGTCCAAGCCTCAGACGCGGCACATGTGGGTGACATCGCGCAGCTTTGTTATGATATCGCAGGTGGCGAGGGTGCATTTCGCGCCCGCCCCTTTTTATCGCTAAACATCAATCACGCTGTGCCGCCCCTGCGTTTGCACAACGAAAGCATGTTGGTTATGCGAACTGCCATCAAATTTGGTATTCCTGTGCATTGTAACGTGTTTGGCCAAGTTGGCGCATCAAGCCCCGTCACATTGGCGGGCGCTGCTGCACAAACGCTTGCGGAAACCCTAGCAGGATTGGTGTGGGTGCATATGATCGACCCCGTGGCCCCCCGCATCGCGGGGCCCCGCCCCATGATCACCGACCTGCGCACAGGTGGTTTGGCGGGGGGATCCGGTGAACAGGCACTGGCCAACACAATGGTGTTGCAGGTTCTGCGGCATATGGATGTTCCCTGTTCCATCATCGCGGGCGCAACAGGCAGCCGACATGTCGATCACCAAGCAGGGTATGAAAAAGCATTGGGCATTTCGGCCGCCATTTCCGCAGGTGCCAATTTGGTGACGCAAGCCGCAGGCAGTCAAGCAAGCCTAATGGGAACCAGCCTTGCTGGAATGGTTGCAGATAATGATATGCTGGGCGCAGTGTTGCGCGCACAAGCGCCCGTTACGATTTCGCAAGACACACTCGCGCTAGATACCATCCAAGCAGTGGTGGAAGGTGAGGGCCATTTCTTGGGACAACCAGAAACCTATGCCCGCATGCGCAGTGATTTTGTCTACCCTGACCTCTCTGAACGTGCAGGGGCAACAGACCTTGGCCAATCTGAGGCGGCCGACATGCAGCAGCGTGCCATCCAAAGGGCACAAGACATAAGCAACGGCCCAAAACAAACCCATCTACCAAAACACATTCATGACGCTTTGGCGGCAGAGTTCGGAATTGGAACATCGACATGAACACACCATTGAAAATAGCGATCATTGGGACGGGGGCCATGGGATCCATTTACGCGGCGCGATTATCAAACGCGGGCCACTCTGTCTCTGCCATAGATCTTTGGGCAGATCACGTTGATGGCATGAATGCAGATGGCCTAACAATTGATGGACCAGAGGGTCGATTAAAGGCAGCCAACATTCGGGCAACCCGCGAACTGCCACCCGATGAACCCTTTGATCTCTATATCATTGCAACAAAATCCTTTGCCGTGTGCAAGAGTGCAGAGGCGATTGCCAAAACACTTACGCCCGACGCGATGGTGCTGACCATTCAAAACGGCCTTGGCGCAGGCGATGATGTCGCCGCCTTCATTCCAAAATCTCAAATCATTCTGGGCGTTGCCGAGGGGTTTGGCGCGTCAATGAGAGGGCCTGCACATGCAGCACACACATCAATGAAACAAATCCGTTTGGGCCTGATGCAAGGGGCCGATGAACACAGGTTATCCGACATCGCCAACGCCTGGCGCGATGGAGGATTCCATATCGAAATTTATGACGACATTGCACAATTGATTTGGGAAAAACTGCTGTGCAACGTTACCCTTTCTGGCCCTTGTACGGCCTTTGGTCGAAACGTGGCCGAACTACGCGCGCAGGCCGCGGAATGGAAAATTGCCCTATCCTGCATGAAAGAGGCATATGCGATTGGTATGCATTTGGGCATCAATTTTTCGTTCGATGATCCTGTACAATATGTCACCGAGTTTGCGGATCGTGTCGGCACTGCCAAACCCTCTATGTTGCAAGATCACGAGGCACAGCGTGCATCCGAAATTGGGACGATAAATGGCACAATCCTAAAATTGGGCAACGAATTGAATATGCCGACCCCGTACAACGAAACGATCTGCGCCGTCATCCGCGCACGCGAAGCGCAGTTTGATTAATCAGACGACAGTTCAAAAAAGAACCAATGCCGAAATTGAAATGGCATGGATATACCCGACTCGGCAAACCCATCTGTTCGTTTCATGACAAGAGGTCGTAAATCGTCATTAATTATATTTTTGAGAATTGGTTTTCATTCGCACAACGTTCCACGTGCAGACCCATCACGCAACGGCACTTCGCAATAATTACTCTGTAGAGCTTGATCTTTCGTCATTTTGGCATGCCGCACAAATGCATCGTCAAAGTCGGCACCTGTCATTTTGGCACCTGTGAAATCCACCAGCTCAATTTCGGCCCCAGCAAAGCTTGCATTGCTCAATCGCGCATTGCGAAATGTTGCGTTGTTTGCACGTGCACCCGAAAAATCAGCACTTTCAAGATTTGCGTCGTCAAACTTTGCGTTGACCAAATAGGCATCAGAAAAATTTGCACCCGACAAATCTTGATCACGGAAGTCCGCAAAGGCCAAATTTTGCCCGCTGAAGTCACAGTCGGCACACATTGTAAAAGCAGGACCTGTCAACAAAAGGGATAGGGTCGTTGCCCATAAAAAGCGATGCAGCATAGGTTATTCACCACAATAATAGTTTGTTTTGATCTTAGCATATCTCACCCTGCCCGTAATCCAAATTTTACGGATGAACAAACCACGGACGGTGAGGATTCGCATTGATCCGCCTTGCTCAACGGCATTATGTTGACACAGCGGCATTGTTCATGACGGAGATGTATTTTGAGCTTTTTGGGAATTGATCTTGGAACATCGGGCCTGCGTGCAATGCTTATGGACGAGGCGGGTTTAGCAATTCGTACGGTAGAGGCCGCCTACAGCACGCGCTCTCCTGCACCCGGTTGGTCAGAACAAGATCCCAAACTATGGATTGATGCGTTGGATGCGGTTGTTGAGGAACTCCGCATCACCGAGCCACGCTTTGCTAATCTAATCGGCATCGGCGTTGCAGGACATATGCACGGGGCAACATTATTGGACGACATGGGGAATGTTCTGCGCCCCTGCATTTTGTGGAACGACACCCGCGCTGCGACAGAAGCAGCAGCCATAGATCAAAATCCCGTGTTCCGCGATATTTCGGGCAATATCGTATTTCCTGGGTTCACTGCGCCAAAACTGGCTTGGGTCGCGAAACACGAACCTGAAATTTTCAGAAAAACCGCGAAAGTTTTATTGCCCGCAGCCTATCTAAATTACCACTTAACGGGCGACTATGTGGCTGATTTTTCCGACAGTGCGGGCACATCGTGGTTGGATATTAATGCGCGCGACTGGTCAAATACGCTTTTGTCCATTGGCGGCGTGGACGTGTCCCAGATGCCCAACCTGGTCGAAGGTTGTGACGCCGCTGGTATGTTACGACAGGATTTGAAACGGAAATGGGGATTGAAACAGGATGTCGTCATCGCAGGCGGCGCAGGCGATAACGCCGCCGCCGCATGTGGCATCGGTGCGTTCAAAGAGGGTCAGGGTTTTGTTTCCTTGGGGACATCGGGCGTTATCTTAATTGCCCGCGATGGATGTTATCCCGCACCCGCAACCGCAGTACACACGTTTTGTCATGCTCTGCCCGCCCGGTGGTATCAAATGGGTGTCATGTTATCGGCCACAGACAGTTTGAATTGGCTTTCCAAGATCACAGGACAAACACCTGCACAACTTACCCGCGCCTTGCCTGATGCATTGCGCACACCAAGTGCAGTGAAGTTCATGCCCTATCTTTCGGGCGAGAGGACACCCCACAATGATGCCAAGGTTCGTGGAGGCTTCCTCAATGTCTCCATTCAAAATGATGCAGTTGATTTAACCCAATCCGTTTTGGAAGGTGTCGCCTTTGGATTACGAGATTCGCTCGAGGCACTTCGGCAAACAGGCGCGCTGCCAAAAGCGCTTTACGCGATCGGCGGAGGTGCAAAGTCAGATTATTGGCTCAAGCTATTGGCAACAGTTCTTCAAATCGAATTGCAGGTCCCCGAGGATGGGGATTTTGGGCCCGCACTTGGTGCCGCGCGCCTTGCTCAAATTGCAAGCTGTGGATCAGATTATAACACTGTTATGCGCAGCCCAACCGTCAGCCGTGTTGTTAAACCTGATACCAATCTCATAGACGCCTTTGAACGGGCCTATCAAAATTTTAAACAAAATTTCGCTGCGTATCGTTCGCTAAGTTGCTGATTTAGGCCTCTAACATATACCGCTTGGCGAGTGGTAAACTCACTGCCCCCATGGGGCGCGCTTTGGGACCCAGTGAACCCTCAATAATTTGTGGTGCGACCAAGCCTGCCAGATTTTCGTTTTTGAGTTCCATTGTAATTCGGTCAACCAATACTTCCCTCAGATCGGTTGGTAAATTTCCATCAATTAAAACAGCAGGGAAATCGATTATGGAAATCGCACCAGTGATCATTCGCGTAACCGCTGGAACTGCTTCGGCCAGCCAATCTTCCAAAATTTTGGCGTCCAAATTCCAATTTTCGGTTTTTTCGACTATTTCAGCGGCACTACCTGTCGCCTCAATAAGACGACGTTCCAATCCGTTCAACGACGCAACATCCACCATTTGACGCCCATTGATTGGAAAGGGGCCAATCGCGCCCGCATTTCCAGAGGAACCTTTATACATTGACCCATTCATGACAACACCCCCACCGATGAAGTGGCCAAAATAGATATACAGAAAATCGGCAGGCGTTTCCGCAACGCCAAACACCAGTTCAGCGCCACAGGCACAGGAAGCATCATTCCCAAGGTAAATTGGAAATTCAAATAATTTGGACAATTCGTTCCGAAGATCAAAATTTTTCCAGTGATCCATTTTTTCAGGGTCGGCACCAATCATGACCGCCCAATCCCATAAAAAGAAGGGAATCGCGATTCCCATGCCAGATATTCGATCTGCTTGTGCAGGCTCTAAATCCTGCAAGATTTCATCTGAAGCTGACTGCACGAAGTCCAAAACATTAGACGGCAGGGGGTAAGCATAGCTTTCGCGGCGGTGCGTGATTTTTTCTCCCATAAAATTCGTCAGAATCAATTCAACAGAACGCCGTCCCACGCTCAGCCCAAAGAAATAAGCACCGTCAGGTGCAAGTGACATTGGAACCGATGGTTGGCCCACGCGCCCGCGCACCTTTTCCCCCTTGGCGATCAGACCATCGCTTTCTAATGCGCGCATGATCACAGATGCCGTTTGCGCCGATAAACCGGTACGACGTGCAATTTCCGCTTTGGGCAATGGACCTTCCCGACGCAGGATCGATAACACAAGTCGTTCGTTGCGTTCCCGCACGCCCGATTGATTCGTTCCTTCAACATCAAATTTTGAGGCCTGGTCCGTCATTCTTCCCCATCCCGCGTCAGAGCTCTGCGGTCTATCGCGTTAATTAATACCGAAATCAAATCAAAAATTCAATTATAAATAAAGTTGATTTATTTATTGACTAACCTCAAGAATCGTCGCTTAATGTGCAGCATTCGAGTGTGGCGTTCGTGAGTGCGCTTCACTCGGCACAACCAATGGGAGAATAAAATGAAAAAGTTAATGACAGCGACTGCGATTGCCCTTGTCGCTACTTCTGGCGCCGCGCTTGCGGGCAGCCACTCTACAAGCGCATGCTTGATCACAAAGACAGATACAAACCCCTTCTTCGTAAAAATGCGTGAAGGCGCTGCTGCAAAAGCAGAAGAGCTTGGCATCACGCTAAAGAGCTATGCGGGTAAAATCGACGGCGACAACGAAAGCCAAGTTGCTGCAATCGAAACATGTATCGCAGATGGTGCATCAGGTATCCTTTTGACAGCGTCTGACACAGCTGCAATCGTTCCTTCGGTTGAACAGGCGAAAGATGCAGGTCTATTGGTGATCGCGCTTGATACTCCGCTGGAACCAATTGGCGCGGCACACGCAACATTCGCAACAGATAACTTCCTAGCGGGTGAATTGATCGGTCAATATGCAGCAGCAGCACTTGGCGCAGATGCGGCAAATGCAAAAATCGCGATGCTTGACCTTGCGATCAGCCAGCCAACAGTTGGCGTTCTACGTGACCAAGGTTTCCTTAAAGGCTTTGGTATTGACCTAGGTGACCCAAACAAATGGGGCGACGAAACAGACGCACGCATCATTTGTAACGAAGTCACAGCGGGTAACGAAGAAGGCGGTCGCACAGCGATGGAAAACTGCCTAGCCCAAGATCCGATGATCAACGTTGTCTACACAATCAACGAACCAGCGGCCGCAGGTGCATACGAAGCGCTAAAGGCAATTGGTCGTGAAAACGATGTCACAATCGTATCTGTAGACGGCGGATGCCCAGGTGTTAAAAACGTTGCAGACGGCGTGATTGCAGCGACATCACAACAATACCCATTGTTGATGGCATCCCTTGGTATCGAAGCGATTGCACAATTTGCAAAAGACGGAACATTGCCTGCAAACACACCTGGCAAAAACTTCCTAGACACTGGTGTATCATTGGTTGCTGCAGAAGCAGTTGATGGTGTCGACAGCATCAATGTTGCAGAAGGTACAAACCTCTGCTGGGGATAATTTCTCCTCCCGATTGGCCCTTGGGCCATCAGGAATTTGGGAGCGGACAATCGTCCGCTCTCAGCATATAATATGACATATAAACTGAGACCGCGGTCGATTGAGGAAGGAATGTAAATGTCATCTTCGCAAGATTATGAAAAGGCAGTCTCGGACGCATCCGATGAAGTGGCCGATTTCGACGATCATCGCAAAGGATTCGTCGGCCGTTTGCAACACGCGCTTCATGTGACCCCTGCCCTTGTTCCGTTAATCGTCCTTGTGTTTGCCATCGCATTATTTGGCATTTTATTGGGGTCAAAATTTTTCTCGCCCTTCGCGCTGACCCTTATTTTGCAGCAGGTTCAAATTGTCGGTGTTCTTGCAGCGGCGCAAACCCTTATTATCTTGACCGCGGGGATCGATCTGTCTGTTGGTGCGATTGCTGTATTTTGCACCGTGATCATGGGGCAATTTAGTTTTCGATATGGAATTCCTGCGCCCATGTCCGTGGCACTTGGCTTGGCTGTGGGCACTGGACTTGGCGCAATCAGCGGTTGGTTGGTTAGCCGCGTAAAGCTTCCCCCATTCATCGTGACGCTGGGTATGTGGCAAATCGTTTTGGCCGCGAACTACCTCTATTCGGCAAACGAAACTTTGCGCAGTCAGGATATCGCAGAACAGGCGGCCTTCCTGCAGTTCTTGGGCACCAAAATCAAATTCGGTGGCGCGACATTTACATTTGGTGTGGTGCTCATGGTTGGATTGGTGATTATCTTGGCCTACGCGCTGCGTTCAACCGCATGGGGGCGCCATGTTTATGCCGTTGGTGATGACCCCGAGGCCGCTGAACTTGCAGGCGTCGACGTGCACCGCACGTTGATGTCTGTGTACATGCTTGCTGGTTTCATCTGCGCCTTGGCTGCATGGGTTATGATTGGACGGTTTAGTTCGGTATCCCCCTCTGCCTCGACAGGTGTGGTGGGAAATATTCAGGCTATCACAGCGGTTGTGATCGGCGGCATCTCCCTATTTGGCGGGCGCGGATCCATTGTCGGCGCACTTTTCGGCGCCTTGATCGTTGGTGTATTTGAACTGGGCCTTCGGATGGCGGGTGCAGATCCCCAGTGGACATTCATGTTGATCGGCATGCTGATCATTGGCGCGGTAACAGTTGATCAATGGATCAGAAAGGTAACAAGCTAATGGAACCTATTCTTTCTGCAAAAGGACTTGTGAAGCGCTACGGCCGTGTGACGGCGCTAGATCACTGTGACTTTGAATTGATGCCCGGTGAAATTTTGGGCGTTATTGGTGACAATGGCGCGGGTAAATCAACCCTGATCAAGGCACTATGCGGCGCGGTCACACCAGACGAAGGCAGCGTATACTTGGATGGCAAGCCGGTCTCGTTCACATCACCAATTGACGCGCGCAAGCACGGCATTGAAACCGTGTATCAAACATTGGCCATGAGCCCCGCATTATCGATTGCGGATAATATGTTCATGGGTCGCGAGTTGCGCAAACCGGGTATTATGGGATCTGTTTTCAAGCAATTGGATAAAAAGCGTATGCAGGAATTTGCGCGTGAAAAACTATCTGAGTTGGGCTTGATGACCATTCAAAATATCAACCAAGCGGTCGAGACACTTTCAGGGGGGCAACGCCAAGGTGTCGCCGTGGCACGTGCCGCTGCATTCGGATCGAAAGTCATCATTTTGGATGAACCAACAGCAGCCCTAGGCGTAAAAGAAAGTCGGCGTGTTCTTGAGTTGATCCAAGACGTGAAATCCCGTGGCATTCCGATCATCCTGATCAGTCACAACATGCCACATGTTTTTGAAGTTTGTGATCGCATTCATATTCACCGTTTGGGAAAACGACTGACCGTTATAGACCCAAAAGACCATGAGATGTCTGACGCCGTCGCTTATATGACAGGCGCAAAAAACCCGACGTAGGACGCGTACAACCAATGACGTTGGAACACACAACAAATCGCATTTTCGATGCGTTGTCGGCACATCTCCAATCAGACAAACGCTGCCTTGTTGCGATCGCAGGGCCACCCGCGGTTGGGAAATCCACATTGACCGAATGCCTCTGTGACAAGCTGAACCAAGTAAAAAAACAAGCCGCCATCGTTCCCATGGACGGGTTCCATATGGATAACGACACCCTGATTGCGAAAGGGTTACTGCATCGCAAAGGGGCGCCAAAGACGTTTGACGTGTCGGCGTTCAAATCGACCTTGGAAAACCTGTTGAATGATGACGAAGTATCCATTCCACTGTTTGATCGTGCGAAAGATTGTACAATACCCAATGCGGCAAAAATTACGGGTGGCGACCAATATGTCATCGTTGAAGGCAACTATCTACTGCTGGACCAAGAGGATTGGCGCGACCTAAGTCAGTTCTGGGGCTATTCCGTTTTTGTTGAGGCCGATTTTGACGAATTGGAACGCCGACTGATCAACCGTTGGCTGGACCACGGATTGGAACACACAGCCGCAAAAAAGCGGGCCCATGACAACGATATAGTCAACGCGGCAACCGTTCTTAATCACAGGATGCCAAGTGATCTGACACTGAGCAACTAGCACGAAGACCTTGACAGGCGTGTTTGAAATTGGCCTCATTCGGGTGTTGATACCGTTTTGGGGGCTAAAATGACACCAGATGAAATTCTTTCTTATCCCGCGCGCGTCCTGACCCAAGAACAGCGTAAGGCATATTTTGACAAAGGGTTTGTAAACGTGGACGAAATTGTCCCCGCTGATATTCTGAAATCCCTGCAGGACACGACACAAGATTTTGTGGAACAAAGCAAAAGCATAAGCGCAAGCGATGATCGGTTTGACATTGGCCCAGATCACAGCGCGAATAACCCCGTGCTGCGGCGCCTTAAATCCCCGGATACAGCAAGTGATGCCTATTGGAATTTTTCAACTGGGTTGATGGCGGATGTTGCGGCTGATTTGGTTGGCCCGAACGTTGTCTTTCATCACTCTAAACTAAATTTCAAATGGTTCGATGCATCAGATACGGTCAAATGGCATCAGGACATTCAATTTTTCCCGCACACAAATTATAATGTTTTGACAATCGGTTGTTATTTAGCAGACACCACAATGGACAATGGTCCACTGGCTGCATTGACAGGGTCCCATAACATGGATCTGTTTAATCAATATGATGCGAATGGAAATTGGACAGGGATGTTGTCAGATGACGACGCCGCAGGCATTAATATGGATGATGTCGAATATATGACGGGCAAGGCAGGTTCAATCACAATCCATAATGCACGCACTTTGCATTATTCGCCTTCGTCGAAAAATCCTGTTCCGCGGCCGCTTCTATTGAATTGCTACACATCGGCCGATGCAAAACCATATACGCCACACCCGTCGCCAACCGTAAACACCTATAAGGTTGTCCGAGGATCGCAGGTACAATGGGCGCATCATGATCCCCGTCCATGCCAACTACCACCTGATTGGTCGGGTGGTTATTCGTCGATCTATGCTGCGCAAGCTGGCGAGGATAAGGGTGCAAAATCTATGATGTAAACGTCCTGAGGCTACTCAATTGTGGTCAGGATTTCATCCAACGGTTTCTTGATCTTTGCAACCGCTGGCACCTTGGCCCCCTCGGCGGCGTGACCTATGGCAATAATCATCAGCGGTTTTTCACTGCTTGGCCGCTTTAGAAGCTCGTTCAAAAATTTCATGGGGTTTGGCGTATGGGTCAATGCAACCAGTCCTGCGTGGTGCAAGGCTGCCAAGAGAAAACCACAGGCGATACCCGTGCTTTCGGGGACATAATAGTTTTTGTACCGTGTCCCATCCTCGAATTCGCCATAGCGCTGCGCGAAGACAACGATCAACCAAGGCGCATCCTCTAAGTGCGGCTTGTGATCATTGGTGCCAATGGGTTCCAGCGCTTTGATCCATTCATCGCCTGCCCCACCTGCATAGAATTTTCGCTCTTCCTCTTCTGCGGCTTCGCGAATTTTTCGCTTATGCTCAGGATTTGAAATTGCCACAAAATGCCAAGGCTGATGATTGGCGCCAGATGGTGCCGTGCCCGCTGTTTTGATGCAGGTTTCGATCACCTCTTTCGAAACGGGCTTATTCGAAAAAGCGCGAACCGTATGACGTTTTCGCATGTGTTCGTAAAACGCAGTGGCGCCATCCAAACTCTGCGTGGCAGAGACATCAAACCGATCAGGGACATCGATCGCCTGATATTCTAATTTTTCACGTGTGAACATGAACTGCTCCTAAAATTAGCCCAGAGATCGGCCTTCTGCTTTCAGCTTTTTATTCAGCAATTGGCGCACCCGAATACCCGCGCCATCCGCACCCAAAGTAACCTCAAGAAAATCCATTCCGCGCGGATCGGTAGCAACGCTTGCCTGTAACTTTTCCAACAGGTGCTTGTCCTCATCAAAGGCCGCTGTCACACTTTTGCGGGTTTTTTCCTGCACTTCTTCTATCAACTCAGGCACGTCAAATGCCGCCATCCAGAAGTAATGTGTTTTGCCACGCTGCGCAGGGGTCACGATGTGGCAGCCGCGCACGATGAAATCAGATCGCGCGCCTGGGTTTGGATTTGGATCATGGACCTTCCAATCAGAAAACGAAATCGCAAGGCTTGGCATCCACCCTTTTTGAATGCGTTTGATCGGCTTATCCTCGGGCAGACCCATTCCCGCACAGAACAGGGGCGACAAGGGGGCCAGATCAAACTCTTGTTCATAACAAATGGTTTCCCCTTCCATGTAAACGTCGGGGGCCACGATCCAGTCATCCTGTTTGAAGGTGTTTTTGTGCAAAAACGCGATATGCGTCAGGTCCAGCACATTTTCGCGGATCAAAACCCAATTCGCCGCAACCTCATAATATCCGTTTACAGGACTCCAATCTGGATCAACCTGATAGCCCACTTCGGGTGGATCGGTGTCAATCGCATCCTGATCTCCCATCCAAATCCAAATATACGCGCCAACTTCACGGACGGCATAGGATGGGATTTCCGCCGTTTTGGGCTTCATATGCTGCGTTGGAGCCTTGGTACAAACCCCACGATTGTTGAATTCCATACCGTGATAGGGACAAACGATTTTATCACCGCTTACATGTCCCTCTGACAGCGGCGCCCAACGATGGGGACAGCGATCGTAAAGGGCAGCAGGCGTGCCATCGTCGTGACGGTAGAGCACGACCGGCGTTTCCAAAATCCAGCGTGCCAGAGGTTTCGTTGTGACCTCATCCTTATGCGCGGCCACCCACCACATGTTGCGGGGATAGTTGTCCTCTAACATTCCGTTTGGGATCGTTTGTCCATTCTTTGCAGTGATATTCATTAACGGGTCCCCTTCTTTTCTAAAATTGCAGCCAGTTTTTGCGCCTCTTCCTGCTTCATATGATAACTATGTTCGTCATCTGGAAAACGGCCCGCACGCACATCTTTGGCGTAGTCAGAAAACGCCTGCGTGGCGATTTCGGCAATATTGGCATAGCGCTTTGCAAATTTCGGCTTGAAGGTATCAAATGCCCCCAACAGGTCATAACCATTCAGCAACTGGCATGTACCCGCGGCGCCCGCACCGATTGAGAATGTGAAAATCGACACCGCCTGATCCACCGCACGCCCGACTTCGATTGGCATCGCCTCTATCTCAAGCCCGATTGCGCCGGCTTGCTCAATGGCTTGGGCGTCTTCGATGATTTTCATTGCAGCATCCGCTGTGCCACCCTGCATTTTAAAACCACCCATCAGATGCACTTTATGGGGCAGCAATCCAACATGGCTCATAACAGGAACGCCTGCATCTGCAATTGCTTTGATGATATGCGCACCCTCTTTCCCCAGTTGAAGCTTTAATGCATCAGCGCCGCTTTCTTTCATCATTCTAACGGCGTTTGTTACGGCCATTTCTGGTGTCGCATAAGACCCATAGGGCATTGAGACCAGACACAGAGTATTTGGCGCACCTCGACGCACAGCCTGGGTGTGCATGATCATTTGATCAACTGTCATCGACAGTGTGTTTTCATGTCCGTGCAATGTCATGCCCAAACTGTCGCCCACACCGATGATATCGACACCCGCGCGTTCGGCCCATGCGGCGGTCAAAACCTCGCCCACTGCAACCATCACCAAACGCTCACCAGCAGCCTTTTTCTGTGCCAATTCTGGTAGCGTTAGTTTTCGTTTATCCAAGGTCATAAACTTATCAAATTTATTGTTCCATTTGGAACAATATTGACGTATCAAAATTCACAACGCAACACGAATTTCATCACGAACATGCAGAAAACGACGACAGCAAATCCAACTGCACGGCAAACAGATCTGACGGAAATTTTTGACACAATTGAATACTCAGATGCCTATCGGATTACATATCTGGCCAACTCAATCGTGTTTCCGACCTATGCCGCGATCAAACGTGATTTTGGGCTGGTGCGTGCGGAATACATTTTATTGGCCTGCCTGTCCCATTACGATGAATTAACCGCCCGCGATGTGGCGCAAATTTCGATGCGGCCTCGAAACACAATCAGCCGTGCGGTTCATCGCATGGTGGCAGAACAGTTGATTGAGCGTCGGCACAATAGGGTCGATAAACGTGAGGCCAGTCTGACCATCACCAAAAAGGGACAAAGGTTGCACAAACGCATCGCAGCCTATCTTACCCAACGCCAAGAAGATGTTTTTGCAGGTCTAAATGTGCAAGAGCGACAAGAATTGTCGAAATTGCTTAGAAAAACCGCACTGCATACGGCAGCACTGAACCAATAACCCATATCACTAGGCGGCCTACAATGTTTGAAATCGGACCCAACACACGTTTGCGCGTTTCTCCCTTTTTTGAAAAAACTGTTGAAGAGGGGGTAACAGCGTTTTCACCTTACAACAAAATGTTGATGCCGGTGTCCTATGGTCATCCGATGGAAGAATATGACCGTTTGATGAACGGTGTGGCCCTATGGGACGTCAGCGTTGAACGACAGGTGGAAATCATCGGTCCAGATGCAGCGACGCTGATACAACTGTTGTCAGTACGTGATCTATCAAACATCGAAGTGGGGAAAGGGAAATACATTCCGATGTGCGACCATCGTGGTGTTATCATCAATGACCCTGTCGTCTTAAAACACTCTGATACGCATTTTTGGTTATCCATTGGGGATGACAATATACTGATGTGGGCACGCGCCATCGCGGCCGAGCGTGGTCTGAATGTTACCATGTGTGAACCCGATGTGTCCCCAATCGCACTTCAGGGTCCAAAGGCCGTACATGTTGTGGCCGATGTTTTTGGGGACTGGATTTATGATTTGAAATATTTTTGGTTCAAAGAAACCGACCTAAACGGCATCCCATTGATCGTTCAAAAATCAGGGTATTCCAAACAAGGGGGATATGAAATTTATCTGCGCGATGGAATGCGTGCGGACGAGCTTTGGAATATTATGCGCGAAGCAGGCGCGCCCTATGACATCGGACCCGGAAACCCCAGCCCGATTGAACGGATCGAAAGTGGGCTGTTGTCATATGGCGGCGACAACGACGATAATACAAATCCATTTGAAGTGCGGCTTGGAAAATATGTGGACCTGCATTTACCCGATGAGGTTGTCGGAATCAAAGCGTTGCGTGAACTCCATGCAGCAGGCATCAAACGCCATCAATTGGGCGTAAAACTGGACAATCAATCCCCCCAAGCAGGGCATTTGCGGTGGTTCAAGGTGTATAAAAACGGCGCATATATTGGGGAAATGACCAATGGGTGCTGGTCACCACGGGCAGAAACCGTCATCGGTTTCATCCTAGTAGGTGTCGATGTCCAACCCGGTGATCGTGTTGAGGTTCATCGAGATGGAAACATCGATACAGGTAGCGTTTGCGAATTGCCGTTTTTCTAAACCGCTGACGTCAATAGTGAAACTGTCGCATTCATCACGCGTCCGGAATTGGGATGACGCATATTGCGCCATCCCATTCAATCTTGTTTCTTCACGATCAGAAGGCGCGCGGATTTACCGTCTTCGATCAACCAAATACGCTCATCTGACACCGGCAATACATCCCGCAGTCGGCGTTTAAATTGGAACACCTCTTCCACGGCGACACGATCTTCCGCGATTTGCAGACGAAACAATGCGCGGCTACGTAAGCCCGTGACAAAGGCATGTGAGGCCCATTCATTTTCATCACGCGCGGGCATAAAGCGGATGGCAGATGGGGCAATTGTAGGCACCCAGCTTCTGATTGGTGCTGTGAAATCAGGACGCGTCGCATGTGACGGAATTGGTGTACCATCATAATGCTCGCCCTCGGACACAATGGGCCAACCATAGTTGCGGGCAGGCTGGATCAAATTTAACTCATCCCCATCTGCTGGCCCCATCTCGACACTCCACAAGGCACCTGTGGGGTCAAATGCAATGCCCAATGGATTGCGATGACCCGCACTCCAAATTTCGTTCGTGGGCGGCGGGCGACTGAAATATGGATTGGTTTCAGGGATGCCACCGTCATCAAAAATACGAACGATTTTACCAATGTTGGTGCCATAATTTTGCGCAGGATGCATGTATTGACGATCCCCCGATGTTATAAAAATAACATCCCGATCTGTTGCGGCATCCTTTGCAAACGCAAGTTTATGACCAAAATGTCCCATTCCAGAAACAAAGGGATCTTGTCGCCAAATCTGCTGCACGTTTTCAAGTGCATCACCCGTAAATTCCGCGCGATAGACCACCGCACCGCGGGTTGCACCGCCATCGTTTGAAGCAATAGTCGAAAAATAGATGAGGCGATTTTCGACAAAATTAGGATGCAGTCTGATATCCCCCAATCCACCTTGACCACCATACGCGACATTAGGGACACCACGAATTGGCGTTTTGTGACCCGTAGCATCCACGCGCCACATTTGACCGGATTTTTCCGTCACCAAAATCGATTGATCGTCCAACTGTTCGATTGCCCAAGGTTCGTTAAATTCGGCGATGTATGTCAGATGTAGGCTTGTATCATGGCTGCCCTTGATGGTTTCGGCAAAACCTGCATGGGAAAGTAACAACAACATAAATAAAATTACGAACCGCATGCGCACATCCAATCATGAAAACCAACACTTTATTGGTAGAGCGACATTTGCCCGTGTCAAAATGAACTTTGAGTGATCGGCGAAACACCACACACGACAACGCTGGATTTAGTGATACTGAACACCCTGCTTGGTCAACGCGCCCTGCACAGCAGTCATGTCAACATCAGCCAAGTCGCAGAGTGTTTTTACCGCCAAGGCTGCGGCGACCCCTGCGCCCTGCCCAGATACCGCACAACAGGCCATGTTTCGTGTTGCGGCATGTGCCACCCGATCCCCACCCGTTGCACGGCCTGCAACCAACAACCCCTTGATCCCTTTTGGAAGCATGGAGCGATAGGGAATATGCATATAACGCCCCGTCGTTGGTAGGATAAGAATGCCGTATCCGTCGATAAATTCGGGATAGATCCCGATACTGTCTTCAAATCGGGCCTGATGGCGTACATCGTCTTCGGTCATGTTATAGTGTGCGTCGATTTTGCGGGTATCGCGAATGCCAATCGTCATCCCAAAATTTCGTAATCGAATGCCCGAACAGCCCGGCGCATATTCGCGCAGCGCATCAATCGCCAGCATCGCCTGACGCCGACCTTCCATTTCGAAGTGGGTTAAATCCGCGGGATCAGTACCGTCACATTCTGCCAGATGTACCAAATTCATATAGGTCATTTCACCCGTGTCATGCACGGCACCCCATGTTCCCGAAATCGTGGACAAATCCGCAGGGATCAGTCCCGATTGACGTGCCTGTTCAAAGGGTTTTTTGATGAATGGGGAAAACATGGTGTCCTCTTTCCCATCCGTTTCCACGGTCCATTCACCCGTTGACCAATCCGCGTAGGTTAGTGGATTTTCCTTCACATCTTCCATGAACTTTTTCTTATCCACACCTGCGCAATGGAACATCACACTTGCCGCTTGCAAGTCCTCTTTCGGGGGTTTGGTGACGGGGGCACCCGCGCGATGCGCGATATCGGCATCCCCTGTGGCATCAATCACAACCTTCGCCAACAAGGCCTCTCTGCCCGCTTTGGATTCGGTGATAACTCCCGTAACGCGATCCCCGTCCATTATTGGCGTGACGAATAAACGGTGCAGCATCGGGATAACACCCGCTTCTTCGATTAGGTGGTCCGCGACCAGTTTGAACCCTTCTGAGTCTAATTCATAAGATAGGCTTTGGCTTTCAGGCACAGCCGCGCCCATTTCCTTGGCGCGATCTTCAAATTCGCGTCCCAACCCGCCCGCTTCGACGGTTTGTTCGTGGCGATACCATGCAAACCCCTCAACTCCCACAGTGGTGATATTGCCCCCAAAACATCCGAAACGTTCAACAAGGGTCGTCTTCACCCCCATACGTGCGGCGGCCAGCGCAGCGGCCAAACCACCGGGGCCCGACCCAACCACCAAAACATCAGTTTCATGGATGACATCAATTTGTTTTGCGGGTTCTGTGATTGTTCTGCTCATGTATCACCTGTGGGACTCTCGTACCATAATGCCGTCCTTTAGCATTGAATACATGCCCAAAACCGACAACCGTGCAAAGTCTTAGCGCATCACAAACGGATTTTGCATCGGTGCATCCGATGTATTTATCCACGTGGTTTTGGTGCGTGTGTAATCCAAAATCGCATCCTGACCTGCCTCGCGTCCATAGCCCGACTGATTAAATCCACCAAACGGCGCGATTGGTGAGATTGCACGATATGTATTGACCCAACAAATCCCAGACCGAATGCGATCAGAAACACGATGCGCACGTGCAATATTCTGGGTAAACACACCAGAGCCCAATCCGAATTGCGAGTTGTTGGCCATCATTATGGCCTCTTCCTCGGTATCGAATGGGATCAATGACATAACAGGGCCAAACATTTCGATGTGCAGCGTTTCGGTATCCTCCGAGGCGCATTCCACCAAGGTTGGTGCCATGTAGTTCCCATCCCGTTCCAGAGGTGCACCCCCAAAATGGATTGTCGCACCCTGCGATTGTGCCTTATCCAATGTATCAACGATGCGATCAATCTGGGCACCTGTACATAAGGGGCCCACATGCGTGGCGCTGTTCAACGGATCACCGACAACAATTCCACTGGCCTTATCTTTTATGCGGGCAATAAGGTCGGGCAAAATGCTTCGATGGATCAGGCCACGTGAGCCTGCCACACAGGACTGACCCGAGGCACCAAAATTTGCAGCGATCAAACCATTGGCCGCACTATCCAAATCCGCATCCTTAAACACCAAAATGGGGGATTTTCCCCCTAGCTCCAGGGTGGTCACCGCAAAATTTTCCGCAGAATTTCGCACAACGTGACGCGCGGTTTCTGGCCCACCTGTGAATGCAATTCGGTCGACCTGTGGATGACGTGTTAATGGAATGGAACAATTTTCAGCATCCCCTGTTATCACAGAGACTACGCCATTTGGAAAACCCGCCTGATCGATCAGTTTGGCAAATTCCAACATCGGGATCGGCGCGATTTCAGAGGCCTTTAGGATCACTGAACACCCCGCCGCCAAGGCGGGACCCAATTTCGTGGCAGACAAAAACATTTGCGCGTTCCACGGGACCACCGCCGCAACCACACCGATTGGCATACGTTTGGTGAACACATGCATGTCAGGTTTGTCGATTGGTAAAACCGCGCCTTCCACCTTGTCGGCGAGTCCCGCGTAATAGCGATAATAATCCGCGACATATTTAGTTTGTGTCGCAGTTTCGGCCAACAATTTACCGCTATCCTGCGTTTCCAACTCACCCAAGCGGCCTGCATGTTGTTCAATCAAATCCGCAAGTTTGAACAACAGCTTTCCACGCGCGGTCTGTGTCATGTCGCGCCATGTGGGATTGTCCAAGGCACGCTTTGCGGCAACAACCGCACGTTCAACATCCTGTTTGTCGGTACAGGCAAAACTGGCCCAATTTTTACCATCGGCTGGGTTTTGACTATGCATAACTGCACCTCCAGCGCCCTCACAAAATGAACCGTCGATATAAAGTTGAAAATGCGGGTTTGTCATTTTGTCCTCACTGAAATGCTGGCATTACGTCGTTGATAAAGCGCGCTAAGCTCTCTTTTTTACGATCACTCGACATGCCGCTGTCAATCCAAAATGCAAATTCATCATATCCCAAATCCTCGTATCGTTTGATCCGATCAATGACTTCTGCCGCCGTTCCAACTGTCAAATCACGCGCTAATTCATCTGCTGAAATCATTTTATTATCCGCGACGTCTTGGTCCGTCAGTTTCTCAATCGCTCCTTGGGTTACTGGACGCTTATTTTGAAACCACGCCCCAAAATAACAATAAAACTTGGTCAATTCTTGGATCGCCCGATCCGCATCTGCGGCATCCTTGGCAACATAGGTATGGTGTAGCAGCATGATTTTGGGTGACTTTTCTGGATTCTGCGCCTTGGCCGCATTAAAACGTCCCATCAAGGATGTGATTTCCTCCATCCCTTGCCACAAAGGCGTGACCTGAACATTGAAATCATTGGCAACGGCGAATTCATGACTGTTTGGATCGCGCGCGGCAATCCAAATCGGTGGGCCGTTTTCTTGAACAGGTTTGGGGGCAGATGTGGTTGCGGGAAACTGAAAAAATTCGCCTTCGTGCGCATAATCCCCTTGCCACAATTTGCGCAGTGTCGGGGCCGTTTCACGCATTCTTTGCCCTGCTTCCCAGGCGTCCATGCCTGGCATGATCCGTTCATATTCATAGCTATAGGCGCCACGCGCAATTCCAATTTCCAAACGTCCTTTGGTCATCAAATCGGTGGCTGCGGCCTCACCCGCTAGCGCGATGGGGTGCCAAAACGGCGCAATCACAGTGCCTGTTCCCAAACGTACATTTTGTGTGTGATGTGCAATATCAACCAGTGACAAAAAGGGGTTTGGCGCAATCGTGAAATCCATGCCGTGATGTTCACCCGTCCAAATAGCGCGCATGCCACCCTGATCCGCCATTTTGCAAAGATCAATGAAATCCGAATAGAGGGTTTCATGGCTATCGGTTCGATCGACCCGTTCCATATGTGCGAATAGTGAAAAATCCATCAGACCTCTCCTTGGTGACACTGCGATATGAACGCCCGCAGGTGTGCATTGACTTCGCCCGCATGCGTCATGGGCATCATATGCGCGGCATCTTTGACGATATGCGCCTGACCCATGGGACAACATTCCGCCAACTGAATGCTCATCTCAGGTGTTGAGTTTGGCTCTCGCTCGCCCGTGATGAAAAGCGCAGGTTTGTGTAGCGATTGTAATTCGGATGCAGTGGGGCCGTTTTCATTGGCAAACACGGAATACGCGGCACGATACCCGTCCATCGGAACCGCGCGTAGCCAGCGATCACAGGCCATCGCCTCGGGTGAGGTCAGATCGTCGAACCAACGCGTCAACGTGGGCTCGGGATTGACCGAGCACTCATCCCACAACTGCTTGGCCCTTGCACCCACTGCGGCGGATGCCGTTGACGTTCGCTGGTAAATCGCATTCAGCGCAACCACGCCAATCACGGCGGGATCCTGTGCCAGCTTCAATGCGATCATGGCGCCCATGGAATGGCCCACAACAACCGTTGGTGCAGTTAGATTGACACGCACCGCATCGACGTAGTCGGATAATGTGGGCTTAGCTATCTTCACCCCCGCACTGTCACCGTGACCTGCCATATCAAACGCGGTAATCCCATAATCCTGCGACAGCGCATCAATCTGTGCACCCCATGCATCCGCGTTCAATCCCACGCCATGCAAAAGTGTGACGGACGGCCCCTGCCCTGCACAAATCGCAGCAAGAGAGCCGACCCTAGACCGCGGCTGGGTTGTCCACATCATGGCCCAGATCCTTTAGGTCTTGGTAACGGTCACCGATACGATGGTGCGGACGACCGGATGTTGCACCCCCGAGGACAACCACAATTTCATCATCATGCGGGGCGTCAGGAATTGAGAACTGGATCGTCAGGTAATGCGACCGCCGACCCGCATCATTTTTGTCCATAAGCGGCACCATAATCGGCGCATTCGCCCCACCGCGGGTATTCGTAAAGGCCAAGTAAGATTTCGCGCCAACCGCCTCGCGATAGAAATTTCCGAACCGCAGTGTATGGATCAGTCCCGAGGCATGCTCGACTTCGCCATTCAAACCAACGACTGCGGCCTTTCCATAGGCTTCGATTGCATCGCCGCTGCCTGCAAGCGCAATCATACGCTGTGTCATCATCTCACCCAATTTTGGACCATAGGCCATAATTTCAGGTTTCAAATCCTCGACGAATCGACCTGCCCAAGGATTACGCACAACAGCCGCAACCGCGAACATGCGCCACGGCGTTTCCGCGGCGCGATACCCTTCGATCAGCGTTTCTTCATCATAGGTTACGATTTTGCGAATTTCAGGGTCCATTCCACAATCCTTTGCCTTTCTGGGCAAGGTGCCGCGTAAAGCGAAATTTGACAAATTATGAAATATAAGCATTAGGTATAAGTTAAGCTAATATCAATAAATACTATGACCCGACATCTTCCGCCATTGAATTGGTTTCGCGTTTTTGAAGCCGCAGCAAGACATCAAAAATTCACCGTCGCGGCGGATGAATTGGGCATGACACAATCCGCAGTCAGTCAGCAGATCAGAGCACTGGAAGAACGTCTGGCAACGCAGTTATTTCTGCGCCAACCTCGTGGTCTGCTGCTGACCGATGCAGGGCGAAAATTACTACCAAAAGTTAGTTCCTCAATCGAGAATCTGAAACATGCAACGGACATGTTTGACATTGGTCCCAGCACTGGAAACCTAACGGTTGCAGCGTCGGTTAGTATTGCACAGTGGGTCATCGCGCCCAATTTGGCCGAGTTTTCGAAAACACATCCGCACCTAAAAACGCGGATATTGGGAACGATTTGGGCTGATGATTTTAAATCCTCAATCGCAGATGTCGAAGTACGCTTTGGCGCGGCCAGCAATGTTGGACACAATGCCAAACGCCTGATGCCTGATGCATTGATCGCGGTTTGCGCACCGACAACTGATCCTTGGGACATGCTTCCATTGATCGAAGCTGTCGGAACGACAGAAGGCTGGAAAGACTGGTGCGGACAATCGGAAACAGCCTTAAGTACAGAACCAACGATTTTTGTGGACTCTTACGGCGTTGCACTTTCCATGGCGGTGAACGGGGTTGGAATGGCATTGGTCAGTTCACTTCTTGCAAAACCCTTGATCGCGCAAGGACACTTGGTTCAGATTGATCCATCGGAAATCCCATCCTCTGAAGGTTATTTTTTAGCCGTCAGGCAAGAGAATACGCACGCTTGCGACTTTGCTGATTGGCTCGTGGGTAAGTTGGGCATCTCCACCTAGCCCAGTCATCTCAAAAACTACGACGTATTTGATTTGACGCACGGCTTAGCGTCCTGCTAACAATCCACCATCAGGTGCCCATTAGGGAGAATCGGGAAGCCAGGGAAGATCTGGCGCGGGCCCGCGGCTGGCGCCATCAGATCGACATCAATGATCTGATCATGAAGAATGGATGGACTGACACGGCAGACAATGCCTGATCAGGTTAATCTATCTTCAACCCTGATTTTTGGATTGGCAACAAAATCCTTGTCGACAGTAATCGAATGGACAATGCTCGATCATGCAGGATAACAAAGGGATCCCAATCAATGAACGTAAATCCGAAACGATTTTTATCTGATCTGCATGAATTGCGAAAGATCGGGGCGTCAGGTGTAGGGAAAGGCGTCGTGCGCCCTGCATTTTCGGAAACGGACATGGCAGCGCGGGATTGGTTGTGCACAAAATTTTCTGAAATCGGCTTAACGCCCTACATAGATCCTGTTGGAAATACCTTTGGTTTGGCCCAGGGAAAATCAATTTTGATCGGATCCCACACGGATACACAACCCGAAGGTGGCTGGTTGGACGGCGCATTGGGGGTTGTTTGTGGTTTGGAACTGGCGCGCGCCGCCATTGAGGCTGGTGGGCCTGCGGTTTCTGTCGTTAGTTTTCAGGACGAAGAAGGGCGATTTGGCGTTACAACAGGCAGCGCAATTTGGGCAGGCACGTTGCCATTGGAGCAAGCTGACAATCTGACCGATGCAAAGGGCATCACATTCTTGGGTGCGCGCAATCGAATGCCAAACCGCGCGACAGAATTTCTAGATCCAAACATCTTTAGCGGTTTCATTGAATGCCACATTGAGCAGGGTCCATGGCTGCATGAGGCAGCTGAAACAATCGGTGTCGTAACGGACATCGTGGGCATTCGGGATTGCACAATCACGTTTGACGGGGAACAAAACCACGCGGGAACAACTCCCATGCATCGGCGCAAGGATGCCTTTCAAGCGCTAAGCCAATTCAGCCAAAAAATTAACCAACGGTTTCAGAATGTCGTCGTACCCAGCACAGTTTGGACGACTGGTCATGTTGATCTGCATCCAAATGCGCATTCTGTCGTCCCGGGCCGTTGCAGTTTTTCGATGCAGTGGCGGGATGGAGATGTTGTTCGATTAGATCGCATGGAAAAAATCATTCGTGAAACCGCGGATGAAATCGCCACAGAGATGGACATGCAGGTAACTTTTGGTCCCGTTTTGGGCATCAAACCAACCGCTATGGATGATCGCCTACAAACCATATTGTCCGACGCAGCCGAAAGCGAATGCACAGGAAAGTGGAGAAAAATGACATCAGGTGCATTACATGATGCAGCCAATGTTTCGTCTCTTATACCAACTGCAATGTTGTTCGTGCCGTCCATAAATGGGATCAGTCATGATTTCGCCGAGGACACAGATGAGGCAGATTTGGTCGCTGGGCTGCGCGTACTTGCCAAAGCAGCTGAGCATTTCGGAAATCAGTAAGTTACAAAATAATTAGGGGTGACCCAGATAACTCATAACGGCGATCTCCTATTTAATATTGTCGATCCAAAGAATAAACCTACCAATATATTGATCTTTATTTCAACCATGTCGCATAATCACTTACCAACAGGTGCATTGGGTCAACATCCTCTTCGATATTCGCAAATCGGCCAATCGGTTCACGGAACACGTTATCGGTTTCATCGTCATTGACTGTTGACACTTCCCCAATCAGGACATCGCCGCCCTCGCCCCAAAACGCGTGCCAATCCCCTGGCATCAGTGTCACACTTTCACCGGGGGCAAGCACTAGCTTCTCGCCCGGGCTATATTCGCGCCGGATCCCATCGCAATAAACAACACCGCCACGATCTTCTGCAAAATTACCCTGATCATCCGACCCAAACAGTTCAACGATCAATGTCGCACCACCGCGATTGATGATATCCTCGGCCTTGATTATATGGGTATGCATCGGCGATAGTTGATCTTGACGGCTGATCAAGAGTTTCTCGGCATAGCACATGCCGCGCCCGCCTTCTAAATCAGATAGGCGTCCGTTTCTAAGAGTGAATAGGAACAGCCCCATCGTTTCAAACTGACCAGCACCATAGTCAGTGATGTCCCAACCGCATCGGCCATCAATCACAGGTTTTGCATCATCCTTGCGCGCCCGAAATTCATCAACACTCCAATATGCAAACGGAGGTAGATTAAAGCCATGCGACCGAATTAAATCGTCTGCTGCGCTCATTATCTCGTTGATTTGGGACCGTTTCATGCCACTGCCTTTGACTGTTTTATGAACTCAATAACCATTGCAGCGGTCCATGTAAATTGACCACCTCCACAGGGCGCGCCCGTAATTGGATCGTAGTATTCGGCAAATCCACTTTTTTCGATCAGGGTCAGGCTGTCATTTTCGATGACATTGGCCACATCTGATTGTCCTGCACGCGCCAATCCGTTTGCAATCATATAGTTCACGATCAACCACACAGGCCCACGCCAATAACGCTCTCCGTCATATTCAGCATCCTTTGGATCATGGCTGGGTACCGCATATGTGCTATAGTCCTTCATCGCAGAAATCCGACCAGCGATCTGAGCCGCACGTTCTGATTTAATGGGGGCGAATGCCGCAAGGATTCCACCCACAGACGGGATCGAAGACAATTCGCCCATCACGCGATCATAACAGGTGTATTGCCCAATATCGTCGTTCCACAGCGTTTCTAAGGCCGCTAACCCCTTTTCCAATTGGGCTTTCGACGCCGCTGCAATGTCATGCTCACCCAACTCTTCGGCCAATTCTGCGGTTTCTTGGATTGATCGCAGCAAAATTGCGTTAAAACCCGGATCAACCATTTGGAAAGGCGACGCATCATGCAGTAATTCGTTATTCCAATTTAGTGAGCGGAATTTTTGAACCAACCAGATATAGCGTTCATATTGTGCCTGTGTTGGTCGGTGCGCAGGATTTGCGTGCTGGGTGTCGCGTCGCACAAAGGGCAACACTCCATCTGTCGGCACACGTTCAAATGGCGCATCCCAATCGACCGAATTGTCGCGGCCTGTTTCCCACGGATGGATAATTGCGGCCAAACCACTGTCGCGCGGATCACGACACCGATAAAACCATTCATGCCATTTTAGAACCTTGGGCAATAGAGCACGCGCGCGCTCTGATGCTGCATCGCGATCTTTGGAACGTGAAAAGATTTGACGAATAGCAAACCCCGCGACGGGCGGTTGCGTGATGCCAGAGGTTGGCACGTCACGTCCTGTGGACCATACGTCCGGACCAGGAAAATACCCATCATCCATTTTATGAAAAATGATGTGTGGGACCATGCCATCATCCCATTGATGTGCAAACAGCGTTTCAATTTCGACCCATGCGCGTGCCTCGTCGAAATAGACCTGGGCAAGGGCAGTCAAACAACTGTCCCAATTCCACTGAAATGGATACAGGCCATGCGTTGGTACCGTGTAGTGGCCAAGATCATTTAACTTTAGGATCTCAGCAGCTTTCGAAATCAAATTTTCAGACATCATTCTTCTCCAACGACTGTCGCATCCCATTTGATGGTTCAAACCATCGTATTCTATCAAGTTGTGGCTGTAGCGCGATTGTGTCCCCACGCCCAATGTTCGCATCACTGTCCAAGGTTGCGCGGAACTGCGCCCCGTTCACATCACATGTCACCAACAAATGCACGCCCAAGGGTTCAACAACGTTCACCTTTGCTGAAATACCCGTTTCAGCCAAAACCACATCTTCGGGCCGAATAGCAAAATCCAATGTGTTTTCTGCGCACGATGGACCATCATAGGACTGTCCAGCGACATTCCAGCGACCATCAGCCTGTTTGTCTGCGACCAGAAAATTCATGGGCGGATTGCCAATGAACCCCGCCACGAATTTTTCAGCTGGATTGCGATAAATATCGACAGGATCAGAGGCCTGTACAATGCGGCCTTGGTTCATGACACTGATGCGATCTGCCAGGCTCATCGCCTCAACCTGATCATGGGTCACATAAATCGCAGTTGTTTTACTTTCTGCCAGAACACCCTTTAACTCGGCCCGCATTTCAAGACGTAGCAATGCGTCCAGATTGGACAGTGGTTCGTCCATCAGGATCACATCAGGTTCCATTGCCAATGCACGCGCAACAGCCACACGTTGACGTTGTCCGCCCGATAATTCACCCGAATAGCGTTTCAGCAATTGTTCGATGTGCATCAGTTCCGCCGTACGATGCACGCGTTTTGTGATTTCAGCACTGGGGTGTTTGTGCATACGCAAACCAAATGCGATGTTTTCAAACACAGTTAAATGCGGGAAAACAGCATAGTTTTGAAACACCATCGCAATCCCACGATCTTTGGGCGGCAGGTGATCAACCCGTCGATCATTGATCCACACCTCACCCTGCGTTGCAGTTTCCAAGCCCGCGATGATGCGCAATAGGGTTGTTTTTCCACACCCTGATGCACCCAATAGAACCATAAATTCTTGATCTGACACAGTCAGATTGATGTCATTTAATGCCTGATAACTGGCAAAGTTTTTGGCAACATTTTTGATTTTTATTTCAGCCATTGAGAAGTCCTAACGGTTTGCGATGCCCCACATCGCGAATAGGTATTTGCGAACCGCAAAAATGAAAATGAGTGCTGGAACCACGAGGATGAAGCCGCCCGCAAATTTCAGATGCAGGGCCGAGGTATCCAAGTTTTGCAGCAAAAAGGCCGTCAGAGTTCGGTTTTCAATCGTAAGAACCGCAGCGGCAAATACCTCGTTCCATGAGATGACGAATGCAAAAATTGCCGAGGCCGTGATACCAGGAAGGATGAGAGGCAGAACGACTTTGATGAACGCGGTCAATCTGTTGCAACCCAATGTCCAAGCCGCCTCTTCTAATTCCATCGGGATGCCAGAAAACAGCGAAAAGGTAATCAATACCGCGAAGGGCACCGCAAGCGTTGTGTGAACCAAAGCAAGGCCAAAGATTGTATCATCCAATCCCGTGCGAATGAACAAAACCGCCAATGGCAGTGCCAAGAGAGGTAGCGGAAACGCACGTGTCAGCAGGATGAGAATACGAAAAGTTTCTTTTCCCTTAAACTCAAATCGAGACAGCGCATAGCCCGCAGGGGCCCCCACCAAAATGGACATGATCATTGTCAATGTAGCCACCTGAATAGAATTCCACAGGGCACCGGTCATGCCCGCGAATTCCATGAAAAATTCAATACTTTCAAAGTTAAATTCGGGGACATAAGTCTTTGGGAAACTGTTAACTGCCTCGGGAGATGACAGGGTGTTCACGAACAATAGATACAGTGGGCCCAAAACCCATGCGCATAGCAAAAATACAGCAGTCGCATAGACATAGCGACCTGTGCGCCGTGGATCACGAGGTGCAGAAGATACCATAGTCATCAGATCGTCGCTCCTTTTGGAACGCGTAGGACACGCAGGATCACAATTGTTGAGGCAATCGAAATCCCAAGAATGATCAGCGCAACGGCAGCGGCCGCACTGCCGTTCAACAATTCGAATTGATAGGCATATGTTTCACTCATCAACACAGGGAAGAGTGTTCCACCCAGCGCCTGCACCACCGCGAACACTTCAAATGCAAGGATCACGCGCAAAACCAATGCAGTGGAAAGCGACGGACGCAGTAATGGCAAAGTGATGCGTAGAAACTGTTTCCACCGTCCTGCGCCAAAAACCTGCGCAGCCTCATAATATTCCCTTGGGATCAGTCCGATACCCGCAACCAGGATCACAAGCATAATCGCCGTTGCCCGCCAAATTTCAGCAAGTGCAATTGCCACAAAGATCAATGTGGGGTTTTGATAACTGATCAACGCGGTTGGGCGGTCAATAAAGCCCAAGCCATGCATCATTGAATTTAGGAACCCTGACTGTTCAAAAATAGCGAGCCAAATGATCCCAGCGGCAAGATCAGAAATCCCCAAGGGAATGGTCCAAATATACAAAACCAAATCACGTCCCTTTTTCATGGCATTCACCATTGTCGCCATCAACAGCGCAAGCGCCAATTGGATTGGAACGACAACGGCGGCAAGCCAAAGTGTATTTTTGAACGAGATTGGGAATTTCCAATAGGATGTCACCTCTTGGAAATTTTTCAATGACCAACCCGCGCCATCATAAAACGCGGTCTGTGCCACCAGATAAAAGGGATAGAGGAAAAATAGTCCCAAGAAAACAGAGACGGGCGCGATTAGAACGTAGGGCAGATAGCGCGCTTGCATTGCGTAACCTCAGTTTACTTGGATTTATTCAGGTGAATATCGGGTTCCGCCCGATGGGGCAAACCCCACCGGACAGAATAGGAAATTCAATGCCTTATTCGACGGGACATGCGCCCTCGGATGGTGCATCTGGTGCCCAGCATGGTGCGCTAGTTTCATTCATGATCGCAGCCAATTTGCCTTTTTGATCATCCAAAACCGTGCGGATATCTTGGCCTGCAAGAACAATACGCTCAAAGCTGTCTACGAAGACACGGTTGAAGTCACCACCTTTGGCACCCAATCCCGCAGGAAGCAGCCCTGGGTTCGCATCTGCAGATCCCGACATTTTGGCAACTGCGCCACCTGCAGCCTGAACCGCCGGCGGTAGATCACCAGGAAGTTCCACATCGACGACAGGGAAGAAGTTTGTCGCACGCAGCGTCGCCAATTGCGTTTCTGGTTTTAACATGTGTGCAACAACTGCTTTTGACGCCTCCATATCAGGAGCCGTACGTGGGATCGCAACACCCGCGATAACGGGCATAAAGCCACGACCTGTTGGACCAGCTGGTGCAGGGAACGCAACAAAATCATCTGGGCGTTCGTTGAACGCACCCGCAAGTCGTGATGTGTGATCGAATGCAATCCATGCATCACCGTTCAACAACTGTTCCTGTAGGAATGAGAAGTTTGTTGAGGCTGGGTTTGTAACTGCCCACAATTCGCGCATTTTTTCCCATGCTGTGACCGCTTCGTCAGATGCGAAGGTGCGCACAACGCCGTTTGTATATGATGGATACAAATACCCTTGGAAGAAGCGGTGCTTCAATCCTTTTGGACCTGCTGGGAAACCAAATTTCGCTTCACCTGTTGCTTCCTTGATGTTCCCCGCCCAAGCGATCAATTGATCATACGTAAGCGCATCAATATCCGCACCTTCTGGCAGGTATGGCAGCGCCTCTTTACTGGCCGCCATGATGTAACTTGCTTGCATCCACGGGATGTACTGCATGTCACCCGTACCAAGTTTTGCAAGTTCGTTAAATGTTGCAGAGGCAGAGGCAACGCCCATGCTACCCAAATCAACAAGATCCGCATCATCCATAGCCGAGAAATCACCATGAAGTGCGCCCAGGACACCAATTGACCCTGAACTCGCCTGAAGTTCAGCATTCAAACGTGTCAGCCAAGGACCACCATCATTTGGTTGATAGTCAACTGCCATATCGGCACCAGACAACACCTGATCACGCATCGCTTGCGCTTCTTCCACAGGTTTCGCCTGAGTAGACCAGAACAACACATCCGCCTGCACCGCAACAGCCGTCAAACTAAGTGCGATCGCAGAAACCGCGCTGGTTAATTTTACTTTTAGTTTCATCAAACCCTCCCAGAGTTTCGTTATAACTACGCGCGCAAATACACACGTGACTATGCCAAACGAATCTTGGTTCATTCGGCATCTATGCATTATCTTGATATAACGTTATATCAATCGTCAATAATTATATAATGAATATTTTCAATATGTTATGAACTTTATAGTGAAATTTATATTTGCAAAAGTATCATTTTTGATATATCGTTATGTAAAATCACGATAGCGCTATGACGAATAAACCTAACCTCAAAAGCCTTGCGCAAGCTGCTGGCGTCTCTGTGCCCACAGCCAGCCAAGTGATGCGTGGAACAGGCCGTATATCCGAGGAAACTCGAAAGAAAGTATTGAAGGCAGCCGAGCGTTTGCACTATGTCCCTGATGGGCGCGCGGCGTCGATGCGATCAGGGGAAAAGCGCGAAATTGGGATGCTGATTCATAGCATTTCAAACCCATTTAATGCGGAAGTGATCAGTGGTGTTAGCGATCATCTGGAGAGACACGGATACCTTGTTTCGATTTTAGACTCTCGTGATGACGTGCAACATCAAAAGAAGAACCTTGAAGCATTCATTCGTAGTTCGCGTGGTGGCTTAATTTGGGTGCCCGCACATGATACCCCAAAAACAACCATTGATATGTTGCGGACGCATTCTATCCCAACGGTGACGTTCCTGAGGCAAAGCAAATTTGCACAGTTCGACCACATCGGATTAAAAAATACCGAAGCCACATACACAGCGACACGCCATTTAATAGATTTGGGGCACAGACGCATTGTATACTTTGGCGGCGAACCTCACTCTGACGTTCGCCAAGAACGGATCGAAGGCTTTAAATCAGCCATGAAGGAATGCGGTAGCGATCAGCATGTGGTATGGGATGCACCTGATGACAAATCATCTGGAGTGAACGAGCTCCATCAGCTTTTAAAACAACATCCACATACAACTGCGGTCATCTGTAACGGTGATATGATCGCGCTAGGCGCTTGCTTTGCATTGCAAAAAACAGGCAAAGCGCCTGGAAAAGACCTTTCCATCATTGGATTTGACGACGTCCAGGATGCGGCCCTTGCAACTCCAGCGCTCAGCACAATTTCAACACATCCCTATGAATTGGGAACACTATTGGCAAAAACAATCTTGGATCGAATTGCCGATCCGCTGCAACCTGTGAAAACCAGTCAGATTGAAACTCAATTGATCCTGCGTGATACAACGGCAGCGCCATCGGGATCGGAATGAAATCACTGAGCGCTCAGAGGAAGGCATCTAACTTATCAAGTAACCCACCAGTGCTCACCCTCACACTTACACCGAACTGCCGAAGGGGATGAAAAGGTATTTTATTCAATCCTTGGATCGGCAAGGCACTTGGTCGCTTAGGGTCTATAATCAAGTTCGCGTGTTCTTTCCCCATTGCAGTCGCCATTGCGACGCCCCGTCCATTGAAGGCATTCAACGCAAACGCATTTTCACCTAACTGGATGGCACTGGGCATCCTTTTGAAATTCATGATAACTTAAATCTCGAATGCTTTTTAGAAAAGCTGCGCCCCCGACCAACATCCGCAACGTCAAACATCGCGGCGATTGAAACTTAGCTTCTCCATGATTGGTGCATCGGAAAAATGGAACAAGTCCACTCCGCTTTCCGTTGTGAGCGTCCATTCGATCCAAGACGGCACGACAAAGATGTCACCAGTATTTATGTCAT